>ONID01000004.1 GCA_900317765.1 uncultured Eubacteriales bacterium
TCCGGCAGATAGCCTATTCTTTTCTTGGCCTCGGTGGGCTGTTCGAGTATGTCAAAGCCGTCAATCGTGACGGTTCCGGAAGTGGAGGAAAGATAGCCGGTGAGGATATTCATCGTAGTGGTTTTTCCTGCGCCGTTGGGACCCAGAAAGCCCGCTATCTCGCCCGATTTGACCGAAAAACTAACGTTGTCCAGAGCGAGGTTGGAACCGTATTTTTTTGTCAGATTCTGTACCTTTATCATCACATTTCCATCCTTATTCATTTGCTGATCTGTTTTATCAATGTGAGAAATATATTATAAAGAATAACATCTTCAATTGATAATTATGTGTACGCATTATAAAAATATAATTAATACTGAGATAGAAGATTTATTCCGGAATAGTCAGATCGAAATCCGGTACGTATTCCTCGGCGGCTGACGAAAGCTCCTGACGGAAGCCTGTGAGTCCGAGAGTATCGGCTGTGTCAAGCACTTTTTCATATTCGGCGGCGGTGAGCCTTCGCCCAAGCTCGGAAAATGCCGAAATATTGCCTGCCGGCGTGTATTGACTCATAATGCTGACCAAGGTGCCGCGAGGAAGCTCGCTGCTGATTTTACGCAGAGCGGCAACGGAATTGCGCACGTTTTTCGGGAGCACCAGATGGCGCACGATGACCCCTTTTTTCAGTATGCCGTCCTCGATGACGTTTTCTCCCGCAGTGTCGCACATGAATTGTATCGCATTCATAGCCACGGAAGGATAATCCGGCGCGTGCGCGTATTTTTCGGCGACTGCGGGAAGGGCAAATTTATAGTCCGGCAGCCATATGTCGATATATTCCGAAAGTGCGTGAAGCGTTTCCAAGCGCTCATATCCGCCGCTGTTCCAGACGGTAGGAATACCCGGCCTGTAGATTTCCAAAGCCCGGATGATCGCTTGTGTGTAGTGCGTTCCGGTGACAAAGCTGATATTGTGCGCGCCTTTATGCTCCAGTTCACACATGATCTCCGCAAGACCTTCGGGCGTGACAGCCCTTCCTCTCAGTTCGGACGAAATGGAATAATTCTGGCAGAACACGCAGCCCAGACAGCATCCGGAGAAGAATATTGTCCCTGATCCGCTGCTCCCGCTGATCACCGGTTCCTCCCACATATGCAAAGCGGCTCTGGAAATGACCGGAAGTGTACCGCAGCCACAGAGTCCTTTGCCACGCAGTCGCTCTCTTTCTGCTCCGCACATTCGCGGACACAATCGGCAGCTTTTCATTCGGAAACCCTCCTATCGTTAAAATCGGCAGGCTGCGGCACAATGGCCGTATCCCGCCGATTGAATTCTTTGTTTGATGTAGTCCTATTCCGCTGCATTCTGCACAGCGTCGTCCGACGACTGTTCCACCGTTTCCGGTGCTTCCTCGTTGGCCTGTACACATCCTATCTCGGTCAGAGATTTTTTGTGTTCCAGACCGTCGTAGGTGATTTTGAGGCTATGGGAAATATTGAACTGTCTCCCGCAAACGCTGCAGCGGTACTTTGCGTAGTGCTTCTTGTTTTTGCAGATGAAGCCTGTCAGCCGCTTCATAAATGTGCCGCAGTCGGGACATTCGGTCATGAAATCAGAAAAGACTATCTGTTCGTCGCTCAGATCCTGCAGGTTGTAGCACTTGAAATTCATCCGCTCGTAGAAAATACGGTCGGCTTTCTTGACAAATATCCTGAAGAGCTCGGGCGTACAGAGTTTGGCAAAACACCTCGCCGTCAGTCTGCTGTCATTGAGTGCGCGATGAAGCTGATCCTCGCCTATTTCCACCTCCGCCAGCTCCGCAAAGGCTGCAAGTCCCACCTGCTTGGTCAATGGAATGTTCAGCGCCTGCTGACAGAGCAGCTGCGCGTCGCAGTAGTTTTTGATTATGTAGATCTCGTCGATCATATTGTACCATTTGAGATTTTCATATAGAACGGATATGTCGGAATTTCCCCAGGCGAGCATGCAGTTGTCGCCTGTGCCTATCCACGCCTTCAGCCTTTTGAAGACCGTGACAAAGCCGTCGGCGCTTTTCAGATCTTCATTGGTGATATGCGTGAGGTCTTTGATCCTTCCTCTGATTTTTTTGGTCTGCTTGGGTGAAACAAGGGTCTGAAATTCGCTGATAATATTCATACTGTCGTCCAGAGCGACCGCTCCGATCTCGATGATCTCATCGAAGTATCCTGAACGTGTGGTCGCTCCGTTCCATTCAAGGTCCATTATTATATACTTCATCGGGCTTTTATATTCTAATGCCAATTTTTAGATAACTGACAAAGGCGATCCTTTCTAAAGAATACGTTCACAATGCAATTCTATCTTTTTATTATACTATAATCACGCGACAAAATCAACCCTAAACTTAAATATATTTCATTATGATATAATTATCATTTGATGCGGTAAAGATTCGAAGCGTTGCGGGCGGTGATTTCAAGAAGCTGGTCAGTTTCCATGCCGCGCAGATCCGCTATGAACTGTGCTACATACCTGATCATCCAGGATTCGCAGCGCTTGTATTTATTCTCTCCCGTGCGGTAAATCCTCGGTATGAGATAGGGCGCGTCGGTTTCCAGAACAAGACGGTCAAGCGGCACGTATTTTGCCACTTCAACCGGTCTGACCGCGTTGACGGCTGTGACAGAACCGCCCAGTCCGATGTACAAGCCGAGCTGCAGCGCCTCCCTTGCCAATTCCACGCTTCCCGAAAAACAATGCATCACGCCTTCCGGTCGGTAATGCCACAGAATGTCGTACATATCCCCGTGCGCTTCCCGATCGTGGATGATCACCGGCATTTTTTTGGATGAAGCAAGCGCTAACTGCTCGGTAAAGGCGCGTTTCTGAACATCCCTGTTGTCGTCCCGACGGTAATAATCCAGTCCCATCTCGCCCAGAGCGACAATTTTTTCATGACGGAGCAGCTTTTCCAGCTCCTCAATGCTGTCGTCATTCCAGCTGTCGGCATAACAGGGATGTACACCGACTGCGGCGTAAATGAAATCATATTCTTCCGCAAGTTCTACGCATTTTACAGACGACAGCATGTTTTCAGCCGGACAGACGATGGTCGTCACCTCCTGTTCACGGTTCATTTTTCGCAGCAGCTCATTCCTGTCCTGATCAAATGCCGCTGCATAGTAATGTGCGTGACTGTCAAATATCATTTCTATCCTCCTCAAAAGACAACAGGCACCGAACGGGATTCCGTCAAGTGCCTGCAAAAAACAATTATCAAAATATATATTTATCTGTGGTCGCCGTAGAAGAAGAGCGCAAGTACGCCCGGACCGGCATGTGCGCCGATGACGGGGCCGATATTGCCCATAATAATCTTCTTGACGCCCTTGACGCGCTTTTTGACCTCGCCGGCTAAATACTCCGCATCATGGCGGCAGCCTCCCTGACAGATCATTACCGTGTCAAACTGGTTGGTGTAGGTCTCCACCATCTTATCGACCATGGCGTTGAGGGACGCCTTGCGGCCTCGCACCTTTGAAATATTGATCAGATGTCCTTCGTCGTCGACATGAAGAACCGGCTTGATGTTGAGTGCGGAACCGACGATGGCAGTCGCAGCCGACACTCTGCCGCCGCGCTTGAGGTGATGCAGATCGTCAACCGTGAACCAGTGGCAGAGATGCAGACGGTTATCTTCTACCCACTTGGCAAGCTCCTGCAGACCCATACCCTTTTTCTTCTGCTGTGCCGCAAAATAGACAAGCAGACCTTCGCCCATGGACGCGGACAGGGAATCCACAGAGATAATCGTGCGTTCGGGATACTGGCTCCTAAGCTCTTCAATGGCTATGAGCGAATTATTGTATGTGCCGCTGAGTCCCGAGGAAAAGCAGATATAGAGTATATCAAGACCTTTTTTAAGGTACTCGCTGAAGTATTCAGTGAAATCCACAACGTTGATCTGGGATGTCTTGGGCATCTTCCCCGAGCGCATCAGGTTGTAGAAGTCGTCCGAATTCATTTCGCGTTCGTCGGGAAAATTCCTGTATGTCAGACCGTCCATTTCAAACTGCATAGGCCAAACCTTGACGTCGATTTCATCGGCTATCGTCTGGGAAATGTCGGTCGTTGAGTCGGTCAAAATGACATAATCCTGTTCTTTCATATTCAATCACCTTCATCTGTCACAAGAATCAATATCTGTATGAGCATTTTCAATAATATGTCAGTATTCCTGACACGCTGCATTATACCATATTATACACATGAAGTAAAGCGCTAAGCGGAAAAAGATTGAGCGCTCAACATCCAAATAATTGTCAACATCTTTGTATACTTTCTCTTTTTCCCCAAAAAACGCGCTTACCATCTGCATTCATCGGCACACTTCCGAACGCACTGCTTCATATCTTCCGGAATCAGATTCACTTCGTCAAAATAACCCGCGTAGACATTCGGGCTGTCCTTGTATCTGGCATAGGCGGGTGTGGACATGTAATATTCCAGCAGACAGGGCAGCGGCTCGCCCCTTCCCAGCCGCTTGGAAATGGCAAGGCACATGGCGAAATTCACTTCGTCCACGCTGCCGACACATTCAAACGGCTTGGATTCGTGCAGTCCGATCAGCTGCTCAAAATATGTTTTCATTTTCTCGTTCTTGGAATTCAGCAGATTGATGCGGAATATGTCCTTGATCTCATCGTCCGTGAGAAACGGAGAAAGAATCATCGTGACAAACAGGCACTTGGAACACTCCAGACACCATGTGTCGAATTTGGTTCCGGCGTTGCCCGCGTTGCAGCTGCGGAATACCGGGTGGTACTCTTTCAGTCCCGCAAATATCGCGGCGATCTGTATCTCGGAAAGCGGACGCAGCAGACTGAAATAGCTGACTCCGCAGGGGATGTATTTTTTCAGGTATTCAGCGAAGTCACTTTCGAATTCAAAGCTCTTGGAATACTGGTGGTTGACGTCGCTGCCCGCAACAGAGGCTTCATTGGCGCTGGATTCATTGGACAGCACGACGTATTTCTTTCCGCAGACATACGCCGACAGCGAAGCGGCAAAGGCAATCAGCGCCGACAGCGGCGTGTGCCCGTTGAGGAAGCCCTGTTTGTTCAGCTCGACGATCGTTCGGTCGAGGGTTCTCTTGGGACGGTAGATTTTTTCGGGACGGTAGCCCGCAAGCATAGCCGACGCGAAGGCGGAGTTTCTGTGATTCATCATGAAGCACATATTGTCGTCGGTATGTCCGTACCTTGACAGCACATGCAGCGACACGATGGAATCCTTCCCGCCGCCGACAGGAATCATACATCCGCTTAATTGTTTGTCTGCGGATATAGTGAGCTTTTTTTCAATACCCGCGGTTTCGATGTTCATGAAGCGGTTGATGTCGGTGTCCACGCCATTGGTGTAGAAGAATTCGCCGAGTCCGTGATAATACAGCTTCTTCCACCATGCGATCTGGTCGTCGCTCAGATATCCGCATTCCACACGGACACGGGGTGAACAGGCGGCTTTCCAGTAGCTCACAAGCTCTACCATTCCCAAAGAAAAGACGAATTCCTCAAAAACCGGGTCTTGCGTGTCAATGCCATCCTTCGGAAAGACCCAGACGGGGTGAAATTCCGTAAGTCCCACCGTTTCGAAAGAATAGACAATTCTGATCCCTTCTTTCGACGGGGTAACATCGTACCCGTGATAGACGAATTCGGGGTATTTTGCGATAAGCTCTTTATAATCCACTGCAAAGCGCTCCTTTGTAAATGTTTCTCATCTTATAATATTCTAAAACTGAAATACTTTTCAATTATTATCCGAAATAATCATCCCGCGTGAAGCTCGGCGACAACCAGCTCAGGATTGTCATTGATCCTGAATGAATAGCCGCTGTTGCCGACGCCGCGGCTGACGATCATTGTCGTATCGGCAACGGAATACTTTCCGGCAGTATAGTCGGGAAAAAAGCCCTGATTCGGCGCAAACAGTCCTCCTATGAAGGGAAGCCTGACCAGCCCTCCGTGAGCGTGTCCAGCAAAAACAAGATCAACGCCCTTAGTGGCATATGTCCGTATCAGTTCGGGACGGTGAGACAGCATTACCGTGAACATCTGACGGTCGTAATCCATGGAACCGATGGATTCGCTTACAATCCGGGCGTCATTGCCGCTGCCGTCGATGTTCAGTCTTCTGGGGTCATTGACGCCGGCAATGACCATCTCGTCATCGGCGACTCTGATGACGGCATAGGAATCGAACAGAATTCCCACGCCGATTTTCCGCATCTCCCGGATCAGGGTGCCGCTCTTGCCGGTTCTCGCTTCGTGGTTTCCAATGACGTAATAAACCGGCGCTATCCTGTTGAGCCTTTCAATGACATTGATCGCCCGTTCAACGTCTGGCAGATAGGAATCAATCATATCTCCTGTCAGCAGAATGATATCGGGCGATGCTTCCTTGGTTTTGCTGATGAGCGATTCAGTCATCCATTCATTCCTGCTGTTGTGAAGGTCGGAAATCTGTACGATGCGGAAGCCGTCAAATCCCGGAGGTATTTTTTCGGAGCTGATATCATATCGTGATACAGTGACAGCTGTATTGCCGTAAATGACATAAACGGCAAAAACAGCTGCCAGTACAATCAGTATTATCAGCCGACGCAGTATTTTTGATTTTTTTGCGCTATTTGTTTTTTGATTGTCTTTTTTCATCATGCAACCTGATCACGGCAGAAAATCGCGCAGTTTCTTGCTGCGGCTGGGATGTCTGAGCTTTCGGAGTGCCTTCGCCTCGATCTGTCTGATTCTTTCCCGTGTCACGTTGAATTCGGCTCCGACTTCCTCGAGCGTGTGATTGCGTCCGTCTACCAGTCCGTAACGCAGTTTGAGAACCGCCATCTCCCGCGGTGTAAGCGTATAGAGAGCACTGTCGAGCTGTTCCTTGAGCATACTCAGTGAAGCTGCGTCCTCCGGGTCCTCCTGCGTTTCGTCTTTGATGAAGTCCCCTATGTGGCTGTCTTCTTCCTCCCCTACCGGTGCTTCCAAAGACACAAGATCCTGCGATACGCGCATGATCTCCACAACTTTTTCCTCCGGCATGTCGGCGTAATCGGCAATCTCGGAAGTGGTCGGATCCTTGCCCTTTTCGTTGAGCAGGTGGCTCTGCGCCTTTTTGACGCGGTTGATATTCTCGACCATGTGAACCGGAATTCTGATGATTCTCGCCTGGTCCGCAATGGCGCGGGATACCGACTGACGTATCCACCATGTGGCATATGTCGAAAACTTGAATCCCTTGGAAGGATCGAACTTTTCCACGGCTTTGATCAGCCCTAAATTTCCCTCCTGAATGAGGTCAAGCAGCGGCATGCCTCTGCCGAGATAACGCTTGGCTATGCTGACCACCAATCTGAGATTGGCTTCACATAGGCGCTTTTTGGCACTGTCGTCGCCTTCGGATATGCGGCGTGCGATATCTTGCTCTTCTTCAGGGGTAAGCATTTCTACCTTGCCTATTTCTCTAAGGTACATTTTGACAGGATCGTCAATCAGGCTGCCGTCAAAGGCCTGTCCTTCTTCGCCGGAAGAAAGCTCTTCGAATGACTCGTCGGCCACGCTGTCCTCCACGATCTGAATCCCGTTTTCCTCCAATTTGTCATAGAGCTTTTCGATCTGTTCGGGACTGAAATTGATTTCGGTGAGCGCGTCAAGTATTTCCTGGTTGCTGAGGCTGCCTTTTTCTTTTCCCTTCTCAACGAGCCTGCGAAGCGTTCCTTTTTTATCTGTCGTGTTCATTGCTATTCCCTCCTTCTATCGAAAAATCATGTGCTTTCAGTAATGCAAGCGCTAAAAGGATTATTGAAAAAGCCGTTATGAAATTCAGTGCAAGGCTCAATATGTATAACCATTGAGCTTGCTTCTGCGTGTAAACTGTCTGAGCTTGCGCAGTGCCTTAGCCTCGATCTGTCTGATGCGTTCGCGGGTGACGTCGAAGCGCAGTCCCACTTCCTCGAGAGTGTGGCATCTGCCGTCAACCAGACCGTACCGCAAGCGGATCACTTCCGCTTCACGTTCACTCAGTGTCTCCAATACCTCTGAGATAAGGTCGTGCAGCATCATATTGCTGACAACGTCTTCCGGCGCCGCCTGCACCTCGTCTTTGATGAAGTCACCCAAATGACTGTCCTCTTCTTCGCCGATCGGCGTTTCCAGTGAGACAGGCTCCTGGGAAATGCGGATGATCTCACGCACCTTCGCCTCGTCCATATCCAGCAGTTCAGCAATGTCCTCGGGGCGCGGTTCCTTCTCGTTCTCGGCAAGAAGCTGCGCCTTGGCACGCTTTACTTTATTTATGTTTTCCACCATATGTACCGGTATGCGTATGGTTCTGGACTGGTCGGCAATGGCACGGGTGATGGACTGCCGTATCCACCAGGTAGCGTAGGTCGAAAAACGGAATCCCTTTGTGGGGTCGAATTTTTCCACCGCCTTGATCAGACCTAAATTGCCCTCCTGGATCAGGTCGAGAAAGGGCAGACCGCGGTTCATATATCGTTTGGCTATGCTGACCACCAACCTGAGATTGGCGTCGCTGAGACGTTTTTTGGCGCTTTCGTCGCCCTCGGCAATGCGGCGGGCAATGTCCTGTTCCTCATCGTGCGTCAGCATTTCTATGCTGCCTATCTCTCTGAGGTACATCTTGACGGAATCGTCTACCAGCACTTCGTCGCTGCCTGTATCGGACGACATATCTTCGATGACGTCCTCCAGCGAATCCTCGACGATCTCTATTCCGTTGGCCTCTAACTTGTCGTAAAGTTTTTCCAGCTGCTCCGGACTGATGTTGACGTCCGCCAGCGTGTCCATAAT
Organism: uncultured Eubacteriales bacterium; assembly: GCA_900317765.1. Taxonomy (GTDB): domain Bacteria; phylum Bacillota; class Clostridia; order Oscillospirales; family Acutalibacteraceae; genus RUG762. Next base: position 8,841 of record ONID01000004.1, read on the forward strand.
TTCTCTGTTGCTCAGGCTGCCCTTGGACTTGCCTGATTCAACGATTTTGCGAAGTGTTTCCTTCTTTTCGGATGTGCTCAATTACATCCCCTCCCTTTCGTTTCCCTCGGTGAGCATAAACAAAAAATTATGTAAAGCCTTTGAGCTTGCTGCTTCGTGTGACGTGTCTGAGCTTGCGAATCGCCTTGACCTCGATCTGTCTGATGCGCTCGCGGGTGACGTCAAACTGCTTGCCGACTTCCTCGAGGGTGTGGCATCTGCCGTCTTCCAGTCCGTAACGCAGACGGATGACCTCCGCTTCGCGCTCGGTGAGCGTGTCGAGTACGTCGGAAATGAGGTCGTGGAGGATCATATTGCCCACTGCGTCTTCCGGGGCTGCCTGTACCTCATCCTTGATAAAGTCGCCCAAATGGCTGTCCTCTTCTTCGCCGATAGGCGTTTCGAGAGAAACCGGTTCCTGAGAAATACGGATGATCTCGCGCACCTTCTCGACGTCCATGTCCAGAAGAGCTGCGATTTCCTCCGGACGGGGTTCCTTTTCGTTTTCGGCTGTCAGCTGCGCCTTGGCACGCTTGACTTTATTGATTGTTTCCACCATGTGAACGGGTATGCGAATCGTTCTCGCCTGGTCTGCGATGGCTCTTGTAATCGCCTGACGGATCCACCATGTCGCATAGGTGGAAAATTTGAAGCCCTTGCTCGGGTCGAATTTCTCAACAGCCTTGATGAGTCCTAAATTGCCCTCCTGAATGAGATCGAGAAATTGCAGACCGCGGTTCATGTACCTTTTGGCGATGCTGACCACGAGTCTGAGGTTGGCTTCGCTGAGTCGCTTTTTTGCCTCTTTGTCGCCCGCCATGATTTTTTCGGCAAGCTCCTTTTCCTCCTCGTTGGTAAGCAGCGTGATCTGTCCTATGTCCCTGAGATATGCCTTGACAGGGTCTTCGATGTAAACGCCCATTGCTTCCGCATCGTTGTAGTAATCGTTGGGTCGTTCATCGTCGTCGTTCTCGTTGACTTCCAAGGACTCAATGGAAATATTGTCATCCAAGTCCTCAATGATCTCTATGTCCATGTTGTCCAGTCGCATAAAGAAGCTTTCAATTACATCGGGATTTACGTCGACGTCGGCTAATGCATCCATTACTTCCTGCTGGGAAATGCTTCCCTTTGCCTTTGCCTTTTCGGCTAATTCCTTGAGAATTGATTTTGCGTTTGTTACTGCCATGTGTCTGATCAACCTTTCGTTGCATTGGGTATGTGCTTTGTGTGTTTGCTTAATCTATGTCAAATCGCTGATAAAGAATTCTTTATCAGGACAGAATGAGCGTCAGCTCTTTTTCTTGCGGAGAATGCTCATTTGTTTGAGCAGCTCGTCCGATGTGAGCTTTGCCGCTTCCTGCGGTTTGGGTGTGAAATGGGCGCTTCGGATGACGTCAATAAGAGTGTTGAAGTCTCCCGCTCCGACGGAGTCGTCGCTGTTGATGATCTTGACGATCTCGGATATCTCCGTTTCGCTGAAATGAGGCGTCAGCAGTGAAACGCTGACCTCCTGACCGGATTCGTGCAATTCGATGAATTGGGTATAGATTCTGCGTCCGAAATCGGTGACAAACTGTTCCGGAGGCAATTCTTTTGCCGCTGCGGGAATCTTGTCCTGATGCCTGAAAAGTATGGAAATCAGGGCGTATTCGGCATTGGACGCCTTGAGGTTGGCGCTGCGTTCGGGATTTACCTTGCTGCCGATGCCTGCGGTGTTTTTTGCCATTTCCCGGAATTCCTGTTCCTTTTCCGCCCGGATTCTCCTGCGTGCCGATGCGTCCGCCTGGCTGAGCACCGCGGTTTTCTCGATGCCGAGCCTGTCCGCAATGCGTCCCGCGTAGACCTCGCGCTCGAGTGTGCCGAGACTGCTGAGGTATTCGCAGACCTCCCTGAGGTAGTGCAGCCTGCCGTCGTCGGTGGAAATGTCGAATTTGGACGCTATGCGCATGATGCTGTATTCGATGTCGTTCGTGCAGCCGTCGAGCAGCAATTTAAAACGCTCGGGACCGTATTTTTTGATAAATTCATCGGGGTCCTTCGCGCCCGTAATTTGCAGCACCCGGACGTCCAGTCCTTCTTCCTTCATGATGGGAATGGAACGGGCGATGGATTTCTGTCCCGCCTCGTCTCCGTCCTGGGAAAGCACCACGCGGTCGGCGTATTTGTGAAGCACGCGTGCCTGCTGCGGCGTCACGGCTGTTCCGAGAGCCGCCACGGCATTTTCAAAGCCCGCCTGATGAAGGGCGATGACGTCCATATATCCTTCGCAAAGGATCAGCTCCCGGGTTTTGCAGTTTTTGGCAATGTTCATGGCAAAAAGATGGTTGGTCTTCTTGTAGATGAGGGTGTCGCTTGTGTTGACGTACTTGCCGCCCGCAGCGTCTTCGGTAAACCGCCTGCCGCCGAAGGCCACCACATTGCCCTGCAAATCGATGATCGGAAACATCACCCTGTTGCGGAACCGGTCGATCACACCGCCTTTGCGGGAGGAATATCCGAGATCGGCGGCGAGAATCTCGTCCCGCTTGTATCCCAGTTGCTCCAGATGACGCGACAGCAGATCCCAGCCGTCAGGCGACCAGCCTAATCCGAAACGTCGGATGGTTTCATCGGTCAGCCCGCGGGAATGGAAGTATTCCAGCGCTTTTTTTCCCGCAGGAGAGTATAACGAACGATAAAAGAATCTGCCCGCTTCGCGGTTCTGCTCACGTATCCGCAGCCGCATATGCGACAGCCCGTCGTTTTTCCCCTCCTCGGGAATGGCAATTCCTGCGCGGTTGGCAAGAAACTTGATGGCCTCGACGTAATCGAGGTTTTCAATCCTCCGGATGAAGCCGATCACGTCACCGCCTGCCTGACAGCCGAAGCAGTAAAAGGACGCCGTATCGGAATATACCGTAAAAGATGGCGTTTTTTCGGAGTGAAAGGGGCACAGCCCCTTGGAATTGCGCCCGCTCCGCTTGAGCGAAACATATCCGCCGATCACATCGGTGATGTCATTTCTTTCCTTGACTTCATTAATAAATTCCTGCGAAAGCAAGCGATAACTCCTTTCTTTATGACTATTCATTATTCATTTAGCGAGCGAACGCGAGCGCTCAGGTGTCCCATCCTTTGGGAATGAAGATGTCTTTGTAGAGTTCGACGGCGTAGGTGTCGCTCATGCCGGCGATAAAGTCGGCGACGGCGCGCTTGATGCCGTCATCCCGCATGATCTGGCGGTATTCGCCGGGAACCTTGGCGGGATGGTTGCAGAGATAATGGAAGAGAATTTCGATCATGTCCTCCGCCTTGCCTTCTTCGGCTTTGGCTTTGCTGCCCTTGTAGACGCTGCGGTAGAGAAAATCGTGCAGCTCGTAGAATGCCTTGGAAAACTCCTCCGACATGCCGATGTTTCCTTCCGGGCTGTTCTGGTATACGTTGAGGATCATGTTGTTGATGCGCATGGAACTGCCTGTGCCGAGAATTTCCCGGAGATGTGCAGGAATATCCTGCTCACTGAGAATGCCTGCGCGTATGCTGTCGTCGATGTCGTGATTCATGTAGGCGATCTTGTCGGCAATGCGCACGATTCTGCCCTCCGGGGTGAATGCCTCGGGACCTTTGGTGTGACACTGGATGCCGTCGCGCACTTCTTTGGTGAGGTTGAGTCCCTTTCCGTCGTTTTCCAGCTTTTCCACCACGCGCACGCCCTGTTCATAATGCCTGAATCCGCCGTAGGAAGCAAGCATGATGTCCAGCACTCTCTCGCCGGCATGTCCGAACGGCGTGTGCCCGAGATCGTGTCCCAGTGAGATCGCTTCCGTGAGGTCTTCATTCATCCGCAGCGCACGCGCAATGCCCCTTGCGATCTGCGCAACCTCGAGCGTATGAACCAGTCTTGTGCGGTAATGGTCGTTGCCGGGAGCGAGATAGACCTGGGTCTTGTGCTTCAGTCGCCTGAACGCCTTGCAGTGAATGATCCTGTCCCTGTCGCGCTGAAAGACCGTTCGCATTCCGCAGGGAGGCTCCTTGCGGTCCCGTCCGAGTGAATGGCAGGAAAGCGTGGCAAAAGGCGAAAGCGTCATCTTTTCGAGCATCTCTGTCTGTTCCCGGATGCCTAAGCTTTTATCCAGCAGGCAGCCTCTTTCAGAATCGTTCATGTTCAGACCCCCTTTGTAACAAACCGGATTATTTTGTCTGTCACAATATTATATACGAAATGACGCTTGCTTTTCCCTTTGTAAAAAAAACGAATTTACAATTTATTAATAATATTTTCGTTTCAAGAAAAGTAATACCGTCGCTTTAATGCTACACAAGCGACGGCAGAAATCAACGATTCAGAATTCATTGTAAAAATTGATCAGCAGTGCCAATGTGAGGATTGCCATGAAAGCCGGAATAGCCACGCTATACGTCCTCCGTGTGGTGTTCCGCCTGAAACGGGACTTTGCAATCGCAATGGCGATGGCGCATCCTGCCACGCAAGCAGCAACGTCAAAAGCCGTGACAACAGACATGACGGCTGCCGGTTCCTTCATCATTCCACCGGCTTTCAAAAGCCGGATGATCAGCGTGCCGATAATGTGCCCCGACGGCACCATCGCAACTGGCAAAAGGGACAGCCCGATTTTTTTGTAGCCGTTTCGTATGCACATGTATGACGAAATAAGAACGATTATCAGTATGGCAACACATGTCTTGATCATATTCTCAGCACTCCTGTATTTCTTCATTCAATATAAACACTATTATATTGAATGAAAGCGGAGTTGTCAAGTATCAAAAATCAGATTTCGATGAGAGTTGCGGCAATTGTTTTATCTATAAATGAATAAAAAATGAATAAAAATAAAAATCCACATAAAAGTGTTGTTAATGGCGTATGAAGTGTGATATAATAATTTCAATAATAACAATGGGATATTATCGGCTGCTCATGCCGCATGGATAGCAAGCCTGATCAATCTCACGCTTACGGAGGAATACCATGCTTAACAGACGTGAATCAAGGCAACAGGCATTTGAATTTATTTTTGAAAAATCATTCAACGGCAACGATCCGGAGGAAATTCTCCGCAATGCCGGTGAAGCGAGAGACACGGAGATTTCAGACTACGCCAGAGAGCTTCTCAGCGGCGTTTATGCACACACGGAGGAAATTGACGGTTACATATCGACCTATTCGGTCAAGAGAAGCATCCGCAGACTGTCAAAGGTGGTTCTTGCCGCACTGCGGCTTGCCATGTATGAAATTCTTTATGTCGAGGATCTCGACGCCACCATTTCCATCAACGAAGCGGTGGAGCTTACCAAAAAGTTCTCGGGCAGGGACGAATCGGGATATGTCAACGGCGTGCTCGGCGGTTTTCTCAGGGCCTATGAAGCGGGAGACATCACCAAGCCGCAGCAGGAAGCCTCCGAAGGTGAGGCTCAATGAGCCGCATCTTAGGCATTGACACAAGCAATTACACCACTTCCGCGGCGCTGTATGACACCGGCGCAGGCGAGATTGTCCAGAGCAAAATGCTGCTTCCTGTCAAGCCGGGTGAAAAGGGCGTCCGTCAGAGCGACGCGGTATTCCACCACACGGCGCAGCTTCCGCAGGTGATCGCTTCCCTTAAAGAAAAATGCGGAGGTTTTGAAGGAATCGACGCCATCGGCGTTTCCACCCGTCCGAGGAGTATAGACGGTTCCTACATGCCTTGCTTTACAGTGGGCTCCGGAACGGCGCGGATACTGTCGGATGTTCTCGGCGTACCGCTCTTTGCATGCAGTCACCAGGAGGGACACATCGCCGCTGCGCTCTATTCTTCCGGCAGGATGGACCTGATGCAGGGCAGATTCATTGCCTTCCATGTGTCAGGCGGCACAACCGAGGCCCTTCTGGTCAAAGGCAGCGGAAAGGGCTTCTCGGAAGAGCTGATCGCTTCGTCGCTCGATCTGAAGGCGGGACAGGCAATTGACAGAACGGCTGTCATGCTGGGACTCCCCTTCCCCGGCGGGATTCACCTCGAAAGACTCGCTCTCCAATGCGGCGACGTCATCAGATACAAGCCCGCCATGAAGGGCTGCGACTGCTGCCTTTCCGGCATTGAAAACAAATGCTTAAAGCTGCTGAGCGAGGGCGCTTCCAAGGAATACATCGCCAAATTCTGCCTTACGGCGGTAATGAATTCCATTATGAGCATGACCGACGCTATTCTGGAAGCATACGGCGAGCTGCCGATCATTTACGCTGGAGGGGTCATGTCCAACGTCATTATGAAGCGTGAGATTTCATCGAGATACGCGGGCGCGAATTTTGCCGCTCCGGAATTTTCCTGCGACAACGCGGCGGGAGTCGCTGTTCTTGCGGCGGCGGATATTTTATAAAACAAACTGGCAGGGATCAATTTGGAAGTATTTTCTGTAAGTCAGATCAACAAATACATCAAGGGGCTGATGGACGGCGACGGCATTCTGCGCGACGTCACGGTGTCGGGTGAGATCTCCAATTTCAAACGGCACAGCTCGGGACACTTTTATTTTTCCGTCAAGGATCAGGGTTCGGCACTTTCGGCGGCTATGTTCAAATGGCAGAACCGCACGCTGAATTTCCTTCCCGAAAACGGAATGCGGGTGCTCGTGCACGGGAGAATTTCGGTCTACGAGCCGTCGGGACAGTATCAGATCATCGCCGACAGCATTCAGCCCGACGGAGTGGGCGCTCTGTATGAGCAGTACGAAAGGCTGAAACGGGCGCTGGAAAGAAAGGGCTATCTTGACCCTTCGCGTAAAAAGCCGATACCGCAGTTTCCGAGGAAGATTGCGGTCATTACCTCCCCCACCGGCGCGGCGATACGCGACATTCTGAACATTCTGGGCAGACGTTTTCCGCTTGCGCCGATTGACGTCTATCCCTCCGAAGTGCAGGGTGAAAACGCTCCTGCCATGCTCGCTTCCGCCCTTAACGCAGCCAACCGGAACGCCGACTGCGACGTGATTATCATCGGACGCGGGGGCGGTTCGATGGAGGATCTCTGGGCGTTCAACAGCGTTGACGTCATCAAGGCGGTGATTGACTCGGAAATCCCGGTCATCTCGGCGGTGGGTCACGAAACCGACTTCACGCTGAGCGATTTTGTCGCCGACCTGCGCGCACCCACCCCTTCTGCGGCAGCGGAACTGGCGGTGCCGGACAGCGCGGGCGTTCTGAATTACCTGAACAATTATCGGGCAAAGACGGCGGCAGCGCTCGAAAGAAGAATCACAGGCGGGGAGACGAAGCTCTCTTCGCTGATGAATATGCAGTGCATGAAGAATCCCCTCACCTTTACCGAGAACAAAAGCCGTCAGCTCGACGAGGTCATTTCACGCATGGAAAGCGCCATGAATGACAGGCTGACGACAGGAGAATCCAACCTCAGAGAGGTTGCTTCAAAGCTTGCCGCGCTCAATCCCCTTGCGGTGCTGGCAAGGGGTTATTCCGTCGCTTACCGGGAGGATACGCCGCTCAGTTCCGTCAAGGAATTGTCAGAAGGCGACGCCATCAGAATCAGATTCAGCGACGGCAGCGCAGACTGCCGCGTGGAAAAAACTTCATTGGAGGAAGTCAAGTAATATGAACACCAACACAAATAAGCCTGAGAGCTTTGAAAAGGCCATGCTTCGCTTGGAAGAAATCGCCAATCTCCTGGAGGACGGAGAGGCCGAGCTGGCAAAGTCGCTCGAGCTGTATAAAGAGGGCGCAGAGCTTGCTGCCTATTGCACCCAGCAGCTCAGGGACGCACGGCAGCAGGTAAACATGCTGTCGAAAGAAAGCTATTCCACTGCCGATAAGGAGGAAAACTGACATGACTGACATCGTGAAAGAAAGACAGAACCACTGGCTCCCTAAAATTGAAGCCGAACTTGACAGATATACCGCGCAGTGCGGTTCGATGCACGGCATTCTGCTCGAAGCCATGCGCTACAGTCTGCTAGACGCGGGCAAGAGAATCCGTCCGATACTCGCGCTGGAATTCTGCCGCGCCGCGGGAGGAAATCCCGAGGACGCCATGCCCTTTGCCTGCGGCGTGGAGATGATACATACCTATTCCCTGATTCACGACGACCTGCCCTGCATGGACGACGACGACCTGCGCAGGGGCAAGCCCTCCTGTCACGTGAAATTCGGAGAAGCCAACGCACTTCTTGCGGGCGACGCACTGCAGCCGCTCGCCTTTGAGACCATGCTCTCCGGCAGCAGCATCCGCTCCGATCTGACGGTCAGGGCAGCCGCTGCGCTGGCGCATGCCTGCGGAGCCGCCGGTATGGTGGGCGGTCAGATGATCGACCTCGAAAACGAGGGAAAGCATGTGGGTCTTGACGAGCTGAGAGTGATGGATTCGGGCAAGACCGGCGCCATCATCAAGGCTGCCTGCGTGATGGGCGTCATTGCCGCCGACGGCAGCGACGAAATGATCGCCATTGCGGAAAATTACGCCGAAAACATCGGCATAGCCTTCCAGATTACCGACGACATTCTCGACGTCACCAGCACCGCCGAGGTGCTGGGCAAGCCGGTGGAGAGCGACATCGGCAACGACAAGTCCACCTATGTCTCCCTTCTCGGTCTGGAAAAGGCACGCGAGGAAGCCGCGAAACACACCGCCCTTGCGGTGGAGGCGGTGGCTCCGCTCGGAGAAAAAGCCGAATTCCTTGCGCGTTTTGCGGAAATGCTCGCAGGAAGGATCAAGTAGCGTCGGAGGTAATCTGCAATGAAAACAATAATGGCATTGCTTGAAAACTATGTTTTGGTATGCACCCTTTCATCATGGGCAACGGCTCAGGTGTGCAAATTCCTTCTGATTTATTTTCTGAACCACGAGGTAAAGCTGGAACGTCTTGCCGGCGCGGGCGGAATGCCGAGCGCACACTCCGCCACCGTTACGGCGCTGGTGATTTCCTGCGCAAGGTTTGAAGGCATCGGTTCCACGTTCTTTGCCATCGCTGTCGCACTGGCTGCCATCGTCATTTACGACGCTATGGGCGTAAGGAATGAGGCGGGAAAACACGCCAAGATCATCAATCAGATGAGAAAGAGCACAAAAACAGCAGAGAACGATGATGATCCCGAATTCAAGGAGCTGAAAGAAATGCTCGGACATACTCCCATTGAAGTTGTCGGCGGCGTTCTCACTGGAATACTTGTTCCTCTGTTTATTCCCATGCCTTGACAGCCGTTTCTGCTTGTTGATAAAATCACTTTAAGGGTGGTAGTTGAAAATGTCTGAATCCTTATTGGATACGATAAATTCACCAGCTGACATAAAGAATTTCAGCAGAGAAGAAATAGAGCGCCTTTGCGCTGAAATAAGAGAACGCCTGATTGAAACCGTTTCCCAGAACGGAGGGCATTTAGCTTCCAATTTGGGCGTGGTGGAACTGACCGTCGCCATGCACAGAGTCTTTGACTCCCCTCATGATCAGTTCATGTTTGACGTGGGACATCAGTGCTACACCCACAAGCTGCTGACCGGAAGGCGTGAGCAGTTTTCCACCCTTCGCACGGAAGGCGGGATGTCCGGCTTCCCAAAGCCCTCCGAAAGTGAGCATGACCCGATGATCTCCGGTCACAGCAGCACCTCCATTTCGGCTGCATGCGGTCTGGCGGCTGCCAAGAAGCTCAAGGGGGACGACGGCTGCGTCGTGGCGGTGATCGGTGACGGCGCATTGACCGGCGGTTTGGCGTATGAGGGACTGAATAATTTAGGGCGTATGCACGAGCGCGTCATTGTCATTCTCAATGACAACAAGATGTCCATCTCCAAAAACGTCGGCTCCATGGCGCGTTACCTTGCCGGAATCCGCACACGGAGAGGATACATCCGTGTCAAGACCAAAATATCCAAGGCGCTTCAAAAAGTTCCCTTCGTGGGAATCAAGATAAACAACCTGCTCTTCCGCTCAAAGAAGGCGCTCAAAGGCGCGATTCTTCATCGGCGCGGCACGATATTCGAAGACATGGGCTTTCTCTATATCGGGCCTGTTGACGGACACAACGAAAAGGTGCTTGAGCGCACGCTCAACGTCGCCAAGTCCATGAACAACCGCCCTGTTCTCATCCACATCTGCACCGTCAAGGGAAAAGGCTACGAGCCGGCAGAGCTGAAACCCAAAGTATTCCACGGCATTTCCGGCTTCGACATCGACTCCGGCGAACCGAAGCACGGCGGCACCACTTTTTCAGACGTTTTTGCAAGCGCTCTGAGCGAATTCGCCGCCGAGGATGAAACCGTCTGCGCCGTGACAGCCGCCATGAAGTCCGGTACCGCGCTCACGGAATTTGCCTCCACCTACCGCAGGCGCTTCTTTGATGTCGGCATTGCGGAGGGACACGCGATAACCTTCTGCGCGGGAATGGCTGCCAACGGAATGAGGCCCGTTTTTGCGGTGTATTCCAGCTTTTTGCAGCGCGGATATGACCAGCTGATTCACGACGTTGCCATTCAGGGACTGAATGTCACCTTTGCGGTTGACCGCGCGGGAATTGTCGGCGAGGACGGCGAAACGCATCAGGGACTTTTCGATACGGCAATGCTTGGCACCATTCCCCATATACACATCTACTGTCCCGCCTATTTCAGTGAAATGAAGCCCATGCTTTACAAGAGCATGTATGTATACAGCGGACCCTGCGCCATTCGCTATCCGAGAGGTTCTGAGAAATACAAGCCCGAAGGCTTCGAAGCAGAGGGCAACGATTTCGATCTGATTGACGCAAAGGGCAATATCCTTGCCGTCACCTACGGAAGGATTTTCGGCAATCTCTGTCAGGCTGCCGGAAGACTCCGGGACGAAGGGGTAAACATCAGCCTTCTGAAATTGGGGCTTGTCAAGCCCGTTCCGGAGGAAGCTCTGAAAGCCGCCGCCTCTTTCAGCACGATCGTCTTCTTTGAAGAAGGCATCAGGCACGGCGGTGTGGGAGAGGATTTCTGTTCGCTGCTCATGGGAACCGGCTGGAACGGCAGCTTTATTCTGCGTGCGGTGGACGACAGATTCATTCCCCACGCATCGGTCAATTCCTCCCTTGCCAAGCTTGGACTTGACTCCGACGGGATGTATGACACAATAAAATCCGCCAATTGCGGAAAGGACGGAATAAATTGAGCGATAAGATAAGACTCGACACCGCCGTATTTGAGGCGGGACTCGCCGAAAGCCGCGAAAAGGCAAAGGCCATGATCATGGAGGGCATTGTCTTTGTGAACAACCAGAAGGAGGACAAGCCCGGCACACAGATACGCTCCGACGCAAAGATCGAAATACGCGGCGAAAAGCTGCCTTTTGCCAGCCGCGGCGGTCTGAAATTGGACAAGGCGGTCAAGGTATTCGGCATTGCGTTAAAGGACAAAATCTGCATGGACGTCGGCGCATCCCACGGCGGATTTACCGACTGCATGCTCCAGAACGGCGCACAGAAGGTCTATTCGGTGGATGTGGGCTACGGTCAGCTTGTCTGGAAGCTGCGCAACGATCCCAGGGTGGTCAACATGGAGCGCACCAACATCCGGTATGTCACACCCGAACAGATTGACGACAGGCTGGATTTCGCCAGCGTTGACGTGTCGTTTATCTCGCTTTCGCTTGTAGTGCCTGTCGTGCGTCAGCTGCTGAAGGACGGCGGGGAGATCATGTGCCTTATCAAGCCGCAGTTCGAAGCGGGCAAGGGCAAGGTGGGCAAAAAGGGCGTTGTCCGTGAACCCGCCATACACTGCGAGGTCATTCGCAAGATCATTGATCTGATGGTCGAAAACAAATTCAGAATCATCGGGCTTGACTATTCGCCCATCAAGGGACCCGAGGGCAATATTGAATATCTGATATACGCGGCAAAGGACGACGACGCACAGCCGTTTGAATTCGACGTGCAGCAGCTTGTCAGCGAATCGCACAGCAGTCTGTAAAAAAACGTCTGCCGCCTTTGCTGCTCAAATGGGGAATGAAAAATGAATCTGCTGGTAACGCCAAACAACGAAAAGCAGGGCATTTATGAAAGCACAACCAAGCTCTGTCAGGCTCTGCACGAGCATGGAGCCACGGTTTACATGCTCAGTTCCGACAAGGAAAAATACAGGGAGAGCTGCGACTTCTCCGGCGGCAATATCATTGAGCTGACCAAGAAATGCGACGCTGTCATCGCTCTGGGAGGAGACGGCACCATACTTCGCTCGGCGACGATCGCCGCCGTTTACGACAAGCCGGTTTTAGGTCTGAACCAGGGCAGGCTCGGCTTTATGGCGGGTCTGGAAATGAGCGAGCTTCCGCTGATTTCACGCCTGTTTACCAAGGAATACGAAATACAGCGACGCATGATGCTGGACGTAACGGTCCGGCACAACGGCAGGTGCAAATACCGCAACATTTCGCTCAACGACGTGGTGCTGTCACGCGGCGCGATGAGTCACATCATCGACTTCAAGGTCATGCACAACAGCGACACCTGCCTCGAATACCGCGCGGACGGTCTGATCATCTCCACGCCTACAGGTTCCACCGCCTATTCCCTCTCCGCGGGAGGTCCCGTTGTGGACCCGAGCGTCAAGAGCATTATTCTCACGCCGGTCTGCCCTCATTCGCTCTGCAACCGTTCGGTCATTTTTGCAAGCGATTCCTATCTTGACGTCGAACCTACCATCACCTACGACAATGAGCTCTATCTCACGATTGACGGCGACGGCATTTTCAGAATGGAAAAAAATTACACCATACATATTAAACGTTCAAAAGTAAACGCTAAATTTATTATCATTAAACAGGACAGCTTTTCAAAGGTTTTCACCGAGAAAATGCTTCACTAATATTCGCCCTTTACGGGCAGCAGGACAGTGATTTCTTTGAAAAACAGCAGGCAAAAAAGGATTCTCGAGATTATTCGCTCCCAGAACGTCGAAACACAGGATGTGCTTCTGCGTCTGCTCAGCGAATCGGGTTTCAGCGTCACCCAGGCTACCATTTCAAGGGACATCAACACCCTTAGGCTTGTAAAGATTCCTGATGGCTCCGGGGGATACAAATATGCCGAGACCGGATTGAAGGGGACGGCAAGCACCTCTAAATTCCTTGCCATGTTTACCGATAACGTCACCTCCGTATCCCGCGGACAGAACATCGTCTGCCTCAAATGTCTGACGGGAATGGCGCAGGCAGTATGCGCCTCCTTGGACAGCATCGGAAGGGAGAATATTGTCGGCACACTCGCCGGTGAGGACACCATCTTCCTTCTCTGCAAGTCCGAAAAGGATGCGGAGGCTCTCGCAGACGAAATGCAGAAAATGCTGACGATCGGATGAAAATTCTTTTACTCTGATTCATTTTTTACTATAAACAGGACGGTTAATGCTACATGTTAAGTAAGCTGTATATTGAAAACATAGCAGTCATAGAACGCGCGGAAATTGATTTCAGCAAGGGATTCAATGTGCTGACCGGTGAAACCGGTGCGGGCAAGTCGATTCTTGTCGATTCCATCAACGCGGTGCTGGGACAGCGCACAAGCCGGGAATTGATCCGCACCGGTGCGGACAGGGCTTTTGTCAGCGCGGAATTTGAAGACGTCTCTCCTGCCGCACTGAGGGAACTTGCCCAGCTCGGTTACGAGGCTGACGTGGAAAACGGCGGAACTGTGCTGCTGCGGAGAGAAATCCGTTCCGACGGAAAAAACGCGGTGAGAATCAACGACCGCCCGGGAAGCATTTCTGATCTTCGCACGGTTGGCAGACTTCTGATCAACATTCACGGACAGCACGAAAACCAGGCGCTGATCTCCGTTGACCGACACATGAAATACCTCGACAGCATGGGCGGCTATTCCGAAAAGCTCGAAGAGTACGCTGCGATTTTCAGGGCATACGCCTCGGCGGCCCGTGAACTGAGCAGAATGCGCACCGACGACGCGGAAAAAGCCCGCCGAGCCGATATGCTCCGGTACCAGATCAATGAGCTTGAATCCGCCGAAATCACCGTCGGAGAGACCCAAGCCCTCAAAAGCCGCAGAAACACCATCGAAAATGCGGGACGCATTTCGGCTGCTCTGAGCGGAGCCTATGCATTCATTAACGGCGGAGACGAATCCGACGGCGCAATGAATATGCTGCAGCAATGCACTGCGCTTCTCTCTGAGATTTCTCCGGTCTGTGAAGGTTCCGGCGGTCTTGCAGAAAGACTCAGCAGCATGGTCTACGAATTGGAGGACATTTCATCCGAGCTGAGTTCCATGAACGAAGAAAACGAATTCAGCCCTTCCGAGCTGGATGAAATAGAAACGAGGCTCGAAACGCTTGCAAAGATCAAAAGAAAATACGGAGAGGAACAGGAAGCGCTCGATTATCTTGAAAAAGCCCGTGCCGAACTGGATTCCATCGAACGCTCGGAGGAGATTCTTGCCGAGTTGACAGTCAAAGCGCGGGAATGCTATCACAGCGCTCTCAGAGCCGCCGAAGAGCTTACCCGACTGCGCAAAGCTGCGGGAGAGAAGTTCTGCGAGGCTGTCAGGCGTGAGCTTGCCTTTCTCGATATGCCGTCGGTCAGGCTGGCAGTGGACATTCAGCCCTGCAATCTGAATATACACGGCGCCGACACGGTGGAATTCCTCATCTCCGCCAATCCGGGCGAACCGCCCAAGCCCATCGCCAAGATTGCATCCGGCGGCGAACTAAGCCGTATTATGCTTGCCATCAAGACGGTGCTTGCCAACATCGACGACATCGACACCATGATATTTGACGAAGTGGACACCGGCATCAGCGGACGCGCAGCCCACAAGGTCGGCGTCAAGCTGCACGAGGTTTCCCGTTCCCGGCAGATCATCTGCATCACGCATCTGGCGCAGATGGCAGCCCAGGCGGACACGCATCTGCTCATCAAGAAAAACGTATCGGACGGAAGGACTTTTACATCCGTCACGCCCCTCAGTTTTGAACAGCGCAAGCAGGAACTGGCACGGATCAACGGCGGCGATATTATCACGGATGCCATGCTTCAGACAGCCGAGGAACTGCTGAATAATGCGGGATTTTTTGCGTGAATGATTAATTCCACATAATTTTTTTAAAAAAATAACAAATAATTTTAAAAAAATATTGAAATTTTTGCGATTAATTGATATAATTAATTATATGTAAATTCTTATCAAATGCGCAAAGGAATGATTTGTAATGGAAGGTACATCAAAAAAAGACGTTAACAGCTTAGTTGCATCTTTGATGAACGACGCTTACGAAAAAAACGGCAAGCTGCTTTTCATTAAATACAGTAATACATTCACCATCAAGTATGAAGACGTGCTCGTTGCCTCCAACGATAATGAGAACGCGGTTCAGACGCTCTACCACGAATTCAAGCCCGGCATGATGCAGTCGGCATATGCTCCGCTGATGGACTGGATCGGAGCGCTTTACAAGCGTTATTTTTCAGAAATCGACTACGCGACTTTTTTGGCTGACTGCGATGTCTATCCATTGCATATCAATGTCTTCAAGACTTATTTTGAATGCGGTACCTGCCGCAGAGTGGAGACTATCGTCCGCAATGAAGCTGAATTTGAACATAAGCAGTTCATTTCCGACATCATCAAGATATTCAATACGATTGCCGACAACATTCCTCTGCTGATGATCTTTGACAATCTGCAATACTGCGAGAAGTCTCTTCTCGAATTCCTGGAAAAACTCACCCACACAAGCACCGAGAAGCATTTTTCCGTGCTTGCCGACTTCAATGAGAAGTACGAGGTTCATGAGTACATTCAGGATACGTGGGACCTCTTCTCCAGGCGCATCGAGACAAAGAACATGATGCTCTACTGGGAATTTGACAGCATGATCGTCTCGGATAACCGTCATATTCCTTTTGTCCCTGACAAGGCCTTCTTTGCTGTCTATCTGATCATGCTCAACAACATGATCAACACCCTCTCACTCGATCAGGCGCTGATGTATTTTGAGGTCATCCGCGCAAAGCTCGAGTCAGGCGACATGTTCGTTACGGCAAAGGAAAGATATATTTTCTACAATATCTACGGCAACGCGCATTTTCTCCGCGGCGACTACGACGACGCCATTGAAATGAGCGAGATCATGCGGGGCATTTACATCACCAACAAAGACCTGCATGAAATCAACTACGAGTACAATTTCAACGAACTGGCTTGTCTGGCCAACATCTACGATCGCAACGAAGCCAAGGCGATGGATTACGTTCTTGAATGCAAGCGCATTGCCTACGGCAGCGGCGACGGCTTCCTGATGTTCCAGGCTGACCTGCTGCGATACAAGGCCATGATGAGAGGCTGGGACAGAGATTATCTCGTTTCGGCATTCGGTATTTCCTACGAAATCGACAACGACTTCCTCTCCCTTGCGCGGAAGTACGAATACATGAACAACTTAGCCTATGTGGTTGCGTTCGGCTACGGCAACGACCAGACCTTCTACCGGGATTCTCTCAATTACTGCGAGAGCCGCGAACACGTCGTTACAAGCACCAATATTGCCAAGGAGCTTAAAAACGACTACCTGCTGCTTCTCATGTGGGAAAAGCACATCCGATTTACCATCCGATACGGCTACTTCAACGTTGCCGACTACTACTACAAGTGTCAGCTCAAGGTCTACAAGCAGAATGACAACATGCGTGAAGCCGGCATTATCTACAACGGTCTGGGCTACAACCGAATCATCATGGGTCACTACAACTACGCCAGTGACTTCTTCAATTCCGCCATCGACGTGTGGTACAAATTAGGCTTCGCTGATGAAATCGGTATGACGCTTTACAACATGGCCATCAATGAGATTCTCATGGACGAATACAGCGTGGCCATCGAAATGATTACCACTACCATCCGTATCATGAAATACCTCGACCAGATCAACCTCAAATACTGTAACATGTCCAAGCTCTATGGTATGTTGGTCTACTGCAACTACAAACTGCACATCGAATACAACGCACAGTTCTATCTCAACAAAATGGAGTACATCCTTCATCACCTCCTCTTCCCCGAAGGAACTCCCGATTACACCGCGTGGGACAACGAACTCTTCCTTTTCTACATTACCAAAGCACTGCTGATGAAGAAATCCGATCCCGACGAAGCCCAGCGACTGTTTGACAAAGCCAAGTATCACATGGAACGCGCCGATGACCTGTACTTCTTCGTATACATGATCTTCGCCATTGAGCAGGCCGCCTTCTATAAAGAAAAGGGCGATATGGACAACTTCAAGAAGGTGCTCAACAAGTGCATCGATCACTTCAAGAAGCACGGCTGCAACGAAAAGGCTGACAGACTCTTTGCCATCCTCAACAACAAGAACGTTGTCACCAAGAAAATCGGTTCCGGTCTGAAGAAAATCACATCCTTCCAGCTGATCGAACTGGCCCGCCGCGTCGGTTCCGAAATGGAGCTTGACAAGCAGAACAAGAACATCCGCTTCCTGTCGTCCTGGCAGAAGCTGATGAACAGCGACACGGTCGAAAACGTGCAGGCACTTTACCAGAAGTCAGTCAAGCTGATCAAGCGCAATTTCTGTGTGGACAATGTCCTTATGTTCTCCATGAACGGCGAGGAGGTTGTAACCGATTACACCGAGAAAAATACGGACATCAGCGCTTTCCGGATCAACAGCATTGTGGATTTCTTCAGAAATCCACAGCAGGCGTTCGTTATTACACGAACGGAAAAGAGATTCTACGACTATTCCAGGTTTATCAGCAATTTCGGCATCAATGAAGTCTTCTCGATACTCTGCGTGCCGATTTATGAAAAAGAACAGCTCACCCACCTCTTTATCGGGTATGTTACATCTCATGACAACTTCGTCCACAACTATGACCTGCTCGATGAAGACGATCTGAACATACTCAAATTCACGTTCCGTCAGCTCATTGATTCCACACGCCGACTCCAGGCACGTCTCGAAATTCAGGAAATGAATGCGAAGCTCGAAAAGACTTCGGTGACGGATATGCTGACCGGACTGCTTAACCGTCAGGGCTTTGCCAAGTATCTTGACGAGGAATTTGACAAGTTGGCAGCCAAGAAGAGAACCCGCGAGATACCGACGACCGTTCTCTACATCGACCTCGACAACTTCAAATTCTACAACGATAACTTCGGTCATGATATCGGCGACGTTCTGCTGGTCTCCTTCTCCAAGCTTTTCAAGGACATTGTAGGCGAAAAGGGTTACAGTGTGCGCTACGGCGGCGACGAATTCCTTGTCATTCTGCCCGATGCCGATGAAAAGGAAGGCGAAAAAGTCGCAAAGGCGATCTACAAGAAACTGGATGATTCCAATGGCTTTGAGGGTGAAATCAAAGCCAAGATGGGTCACGATTTCGAGGTTCCCAAAAACAGAAGGGTGAATTGCTCCATCGGCATTGCCACCTCTGAGGAAGCAAGCATGACGGCAGTCTCCGAAGCCTTGAAGTGTGCCGACAGTGCGCTTTATGTGGTCAAAAAGTCCACAAAGGGCGACTACAGAATCTACCAGGGCGAAAGCCGTGAAGACGCAGGAAAACTGCAAAAAAAGAGAGCATAAAAACATGTAACGATAAGCCGCATTCGGATCAGGTACCAACTGCCCTTTGCGGCTTATTTTTTGAAAATACTCTGAATATATGTTGTGTTTACAATTTATTGATCAATTTAAAATACAATTATGTTATAATTACATAAAAAGTACATGGCATATGAATTTAAATCTTTTGTCTTTATGTACTTAAAAGATGGAGGTAATTATTATGGCAAAATTTGTTTGTTCTGTTTGCGGATACGTCTATGAGGGCGACGCCGCTCCCGAAGTATGTCCCGTTTGCGGTGTTCCCGCATCCAAGTTCGTCAAGCAGGAAGCTGAAATGACCTGGGCTGCCGAGCATGTGGTCGGCATTGCATCCGATGTTCCCGAGGACATCAAGGAAGATCTGAGAGCCAATTTCAACGGCGAGTGCTCCGAAGTCGGCATGTACCTGGCTATGTCCAGAGTCGCCTACCGCGAAGGTTATCCGGAAATCGGCGCATACTGGGAGAAGGCAGCATTCGAAGAGGCAGAGCATGCAGCGAAGTTCGCTGAGCTCCTCGGCGAAGTTCTCACCGATTCCACCAAGAAGAATCTCGAAATGAGAGTTGAGGCTGAAAACGGCGCAACCGCCGGCAAGACCGATCTCGCAAAGCGCGCAAAGGCTCTCAACCTCGACGCAATCCATGACACCGTTCACGAGATGGCACGTGACGAAGCACGTCACGGCAAGGCATTTGCAGGTCTTCTCAAGAGATATTTTGGTTAATTTCTGAATTTATCTTCCAAAACCATAAAACCGCAGTGTATCCTTTTGCAGCTGATACGCTGCGGTTTTTATTTCTCACATAATTTACATAATACGCTTGTATTTTTGCCAAAATACGGTATCATATAATTATCATATTACAGGAGTGATTATCATGCAAAAATTCAAAGATCTCGCATACAAGAGACCTGACAAAGATGAAGTTGCCAAGGTGCTACTCAGCTGCATTGACAGATTTGTCGGCGCGGAAAGCTTCGAGGAGGCCAAAGACGCCTTTCTTCAGTGGCAGAAGGACACAAGTAAGATGGAGACAATGTACGTCATTGCCTACATCCGCAATACGGTCAACATGAAGGATGAATTCTACAACAACGAAATCGAATTTTTCAATGAAGCGCTGCCGCAGTTAACGCCCATCATGAAAAAATGGAGCGAAGCCATTATCAGCAGCCCATTCCGTCCTCAATTAGAGGAGCTTTACGGTACCCATTACTTCCAGAGTGCCGAGGTGGAAAACAAGCTGTTGAGCGACGCGATCATAGAGCCTTCCATTGAAGAAAACAATCTCGGTACCGAATACTCCAAGACCGCGGCTTCCTGCTCCACAGAATTCCGCGGAGAGACCTGCAATTTCTACGGCTTGCTCCGCCATATGCAGTCCACCGACCGACAGGAACGCAAGGAGGCTTTCGAGGCTTGGGCCAAGCTCTACGAGAGCGTTTCTACTCAATTGGAGGAACAGTACGGCAAACTGGTCAGGCTTCGCTGTCAGATCGCCAAGGCATTGGGATTTGACAATTATATCGACTATATCTATCTTGCACGCGGTCGTTATGACTACGGCAAAAAAGAAGTGGAAGAATTCCGCGAGGCTGTTCGCAAATACATCACACCTGTGTGTGACAGGATGTACAGAGAACAGGCGGAGCGTTTAGGCATCGATAAACTGCGCTATTACGACGAACAGCTTGTGTTTCCCGACGGCAACGCAACGCCCATCGGAACGCCTGAAGAACTTGTGGAAAAGGCGCGCAAGATGTACGCCGATCTTTCTCCCGAGACAAAAGAATTCTTTGATTTCATGACCGAATACGAGCTGTTCGATCTCGTGACGCGCGAGAACAAGCACCTCGGCGGTTATTGTACCTCTCTGGCGGAATACAAGGCGCCGTTTATCTTCTCCAATTTCAACGGCACCTCCGCAGACGTCGACGTGCTGACACATGAAGCGGGACACGCCTTTGAATTCTACTATGCGTCGCGTCAGCTTCCCATCCCGGAGCTTGCCGGCTCCACCAGTGAAATCTGTGAGATTCACTCCATGAGCATGGAGATGTTTGCCTATCCCTACATGGACAGCTTCTTCGGTGACAAAGCAGACAAGTATCGCTACGCGCACTTCACTGAAGCTCTGAAGACGATCCCCTATCTTGTCTGCGTTGACGAATTCCAGCACAGGGTATTTGAAAATCCCGATTCCACACCCGCTGACTGGCGCAGATTCTGGAAGGAAATTGAGCAGAAGTACATGCCCTGGCGCGATTACGACGGAAACGAATTCCTGGAAAGCGGCGCATTCTGGATGCAGAAGCAGCACATCTTCCTCTACCCCTTCTACTATATCGACTATGCCCTTGCGCAGATGGGGGCGTTTTCACTCTTCCGCCGGAAGGTGGAAAACGACGGCGCTTGGGAACACTATCTGAAGCTCTGCTCCATCGGCGGAAAATATGGCTACACCGAAACCCTCGAACGCGCCGGCATTCCTGTCCCGCTCAGCGACGAAATTGTACAGTCAACCGCCGCATTCGCGGAAAAGCAGGCGGAGATTTTCAAAGCCAAGCTCTGATTCATTGACAAACCATCCAAAATACAAAGACCGCTCCGGTGTTCCGTTGTCTCGGAATACCGGAGCGGTTGAATGATTATAAAGATGCATTATTCGACTCGCACATACCTGTAGCTGCCGTTGCCGGTTTCAAACGCAGAGATTTTGCTTTCGCCGCTGTCCACAAATCCCATATAGGGCTTGCCTTCATCGGTGTAGAACACATAGACATGAAATCCCGATGCGTCGGTTTCGTAACGGACGGATCCTTGCTGTTCGGCAGTTCCGCTGGCATAATAGGTTGTGAAGCTGCCGTCCGTTTCGATGGCAACCGAAGCTGCGCTGCGGTCGCCGTCGATGTAGAAGAGTCCGGACAGTCTTTCAATCGGGTCAAGTGACGCCGTGTCGGTATTGTCGATGGAATTGACGGATGAAGTGTCCGGCTTTGTCTCGGAAAACTCCGCGGAAGAACCTGTTTCGTCAGTGCCGCAGGAAGAAAGCAGCAGCAGGAGAATCGTCATTCCTGCTGCGAATGCAGCTCTCCCCCATTTGTTTGTCTGTAAGCTGATCATCATATTGCCCCCTGTTCCTTGTCGCATGAAATACTGAGCACGTCAATGTCCTCGTACATGAATTGCAGTCTGTGCGTCTTTTTGGCTGTGTGAAAATGTCCGCAGTACCATTTTTTGTAGTCCACGCTTTCCTCGATGGTATCAAGCCATTCCTCGGTTGAAGAGTCCACCTGTGTCTGGTCGATTCCTGTCAGGAATACCTCGATCGGTTCATATTTGAACGGACATGTGTGGCTGAGAATAATATCCACCTTGCGTCCGAGGCTGTCGAGCTTCCGCTCCACATCCTCCCTGATTTCCTGCGAAGGCTGTTCGTTTGCAAACCATTGATAGCCCCTTGCAAGGCGAATGTATTTATCGACGCTGTAGGCGCCGCCGATGACAATGCACTTGAATCCGTCAAAATCGTATACCTCTCCGTCTTTGGCGTAAAATATCTTCGGATATTGCTCCTCGTACCACACCATTCCGCCGCGATAGTCCCTGGTCTTCATGCCGGGAACATCCCACGGACGCATTTCATGGTTGCCGTGTATGCAGAAAGTGGTAAACGGAAAGCTGTTGACAAAATATTTGCGGCTTGCGTCTCTTTCCGCTCCGTAATAATTCAGCGCCGCATCGCCCAAAACAATCATTACGTCATCCGGCGCAGGCTGCATCCGTGCGGTGAATTCGTAATATCTGTGAAAGAAGCCGTGTGTATCGCCTGTGATATATGTCATTTGATCATCTCCTCCTTGTTAAAATAATAAGCGACGTCTGCACAAAAAGTCACAGAGCGCCGCTCAGAACCCAAAAGCTACTTGATATCTACCCCGCCGAAGCTCACCGCTGCAAAAATATGAACGATATGCGCATCCGGCATGGAGGACGAAACATATTTATTGGTCACACCGCCGAAACTGGTGGAAGTCTGGAGATCAACCTTGCATCCGGGAGGCAGCTTGATCTTGACACCGGAAAATGCAATATTGATCGAAATTGTGACATCCTTATTGATGACAGCGTTGCGAAGATCGAGATTGCCCGAACCGAATGTGATGTCCATACCGCAGCCTTCAAAAAGCTTACCGGAGTAATCGGGGTTCAGCTCTCCGAAAGAAGCTTCATATGCTGGGATCGATCCGTCACCTGGAATTGCGGGGAGAATTGTAAAGTTTTTTTTTCTGTCCCCGAAAAAGGCGTTGATAATCAGACTCATTCCGAACAGAATGATCAGCACAGGGACGATGAATTTCTTGATGTCGCCCAGATAATCATTCCGCTGCAAAAAGAGGACCACACCCAGTGTAATGAGAAAAAGCGATACAAATTTATTGGAGCCACGCGTAAAGAGCATCCCCAGTCCCGGAACAATCAGAAATACCGTCCACCATCCCGGAACAAAAATCGTAAAAGGTTCAATGATGTCGCATGCCGCAAATGTGTACCCTACTCCTATCGCCACTGCCAAAAGTCCGACAATCAATGATAAAGCTTTCTTGCTCATTTGTGAATTCTCCTTTCTGATGAAAAAACGATCCGAATGATTGTCTTCATTATAGCATATTCCCAAAAACATGTCAATAATATCCGAAATGAAATAATCACGGAGCAGATAATTTGTTGATCTGCTCCGTGAAAGAAGACATATTGTAAAATGAATCAGGTTGAAGATGCCATAACATTTGACGCAATCGTTGCTGTGATGATCACACAAATTGCCAAAGACTGTGCCGCAGCCATGGCAATTGCCGAAGCGGTGGCGGTTGCCTGCGCATTCTGAGCCGAATCGTAAAGATCGGTGGTGAGCATCGTCGCATGCATCAACCGGGCTTTTTTATCAAGACCGAGAAGTCCGTAGCCCTTCTGCGTCGCCAAAAAGTCATCTATCTCGATAATCCGGTTGCGAATTCTTTCGGTATCGTCATCCAGAATGGAAACGGCGGCAAGGGTCGAAAGCTCTGTATACACGCCGTATTTCTTGCCGGATTCCCTCAAAGAATCATACAGCTCGTTGAGGTGCTCCACCTTTTCACGGGCTGAACCCTGCGTCAGTGCAAGCACATGTGAAACGCTCTGTATGCTGCTCTTGTGCGAATACTTGA
Source organism: uncultured Eubacteriales bacterium (assembly GCA_900317765.1). Lineage (GTDB taxonomy): Bacteria > Bacillota > Clostridia > Oscillospirales > Acutalibacteraceae > RUG762. The sequence continues at coordinate 32,666 of ONID01000004.1, forward strand.
TCTTGAGCAGATCGTAGCATTTTTCCATATCGTCAATCAGCTCGGTGTCGCTCTTCTCAGATAAAGCCATCAATCCAGCGAGCACGCTGTCCTGCTCATTGGTGAGGAACGGATGCTTGGATTTTATGAGGTCATACAGTTCTTTTCCTCTGTCTAAAACAGCTTCAAAGGAAGATTCATCCGTAAGGTCTGCAAGCAAAATCGACAGCAGCGCTGAGTATTCCGAACGGTTGAACTTTTTCTTGGCAACATTGTAAATCTTCAATACCTTATCGAAATGAGCCTTCGGGTCTTCCTTCATCGAGAGATTCGCCGCAAAAGGCAGGATGACATTTCCTTTTAAGTAAGAGAGTGCGCCGACATTCTTTTTGATGATTTTTTTACATTGCTTCAGTTTTTCCTCATCCGCATTTACACCGTGAGAAACGAGTGCGTTGGCTGCTACTGGATAAATCAACACACTTTCTCCTCTGAAAACCTTTTTGACAACTTCTCTGTTGGCAATAAAGCTTTCACACAGCGCAGTGATCTTTTCATCCATAATAAACCGCTCCTTTTTCAAATATCCAATCGTATACAAAGACAGAAGTTATGCTGAAAGCCGATATGTAATTATCTGACAAGCACCATCGCGGCAGCTTCCACAAGACCTACAGCGACAAGAACGATTTTTCCGGTACGCTGCGGTTTTTTGATGTGAACCGGCGTAATAAATCCTATGCCGATCAATGTGACTGCTACCTGATAGAAGTATTCAAACACAGCTTTGTCCGCTTTGCATATCTGCAGCAGGACATAGATAATGGGAAGAACAAGCACGATGGTTGTCACCGGAACGCCAAGATAGCTCTTGCGATGACCTGACTCCATCTTCTGTCTGTTTTCTTCCAGTACGTTAAAATACGCAAGCCGTATCACTGCGGCAAGGGATATAAATACCGCAACAATACCTCCGATCAACTTATGATTCGATACAGTATAGACAAAAACGCCCGGAGCAACGCCAAAGCCGACCAGATCGCACAGCGAATCAATCTGTATACCGAAACGCTTTTGGTCTTCGTCCCTGTCCTTTTTGGTGGAAGCGACGGTGCCGTCAAACATGTCGCACAGCCCTGCGATCATCAGAAACCAAAGTGAAAGCCACGGGTTATTCCCTATGGCAAGAAATATGGCGACACATGCCGATATCATGCCGAGGTAAGTGAGAATTACCGTATAATTATAATAGCCTATCATTTTGCGATTCATTTTCAACACTCCGATTCAAATACTACTTATCCTGTGGGTATCTATAACCATGAAAAGGAAACAAAAAATAAAAAAATTTTAAGGTTTATTCAATATTTTGACGCATCAACATATTGAAATCACCACACCAAATAGTGTATAATACTGTATGCTTATTATATACCAAAATAATACGTATGTCAATGAGAATATTGACCGTGTAACTTTTTTTTAACCTTCGGTCAACAGATTTTTTTAATTGACATCATATGCGGATATAACTGAACAAGTATTTTACTTCTTTTTTAGAAGAATACAGATTTGAGGTAGAGTTGTGACAAATGGCAAACCCAAAAAAAATCAGTGATAAAACTAAAAAAATATTCTGGGCAGCTTTTTCACCGTTGCTGGCCATGTTTACGGTCTGGGCACTTTTAAAACAGAACGAAAGCGTTTCTGTCAGAGATATTGCACATACGGCACAGGGCGCTGACAAATCCTGGTTTATGCTGGCAATCATCAGTGCTATATTATATATCGTTTTTGAGGGCTTCGCCCTATGTTCCATTCTTAAAAGCGCGGGATTCAAACCCAAGTTTAAAAACGGGTTCCTTTACAGTACGGCGGATATTTATTTTTCCGCCATAACCCCTTCGGCAACCGGAGGTCAGCCTGCAGCCGCGTATTTTATGCTGCGTGACCGTATTTCCGGAGGAGTCACGACGGCGGTGCTGATGCTCAATGTGATGATGTATACGTTGTCCATTGTCGCTCTCGGCATCATCTCCGTGATTGTCCGTCCCTGTTCGTTTTTTCAGTTCAGCATCCCCTCCAAACTGCTGATTATCGGCGGCGCGTCTGTTCAGCTGGTGCTGACGGTCTTTTTTGTGATGGTGCTGAAAAACGGTGATTTTATTTTCGATATTCTCAAGAGAATCATCCGGTTTCTCGGCAGAAGAAAATGGTTACGCAACACCAAAAAGCCAATCGGAAAGCTGAATAAAGCGCAGGCGGATTACAATGCCTGTTCCCAGCTGTTTGCGGGCAATTACAAGCTGCTGTTAAGGGCTTTTTTCTGGAATCTGCTACAGAGGCTCTCCCAGATAGCAGTTTCTCCACTTCTCTTTATTGCAATGGGCGGAGACAGCGCATTATCTACTGATATTTTCGCTAAACAATGCCTGATTACCATCGGCTATAATTTCGTTCCTCTTCCCGGGGCAATGGGAGTGGCCGATTATCTTATGCTCAATGGATTCTCGGGGCTGATGGCCCGTGATATGGCATTTCACCTCGAAATGCTCAGCAGAGGCATGACATTCTATATTTGCGTTTCATTGAGTGGAATTATCACCCTGATCGGTTATCTGGTAAAAAGGAGAAGAAGAAAAAAATGAGGCTGTTTAAATTGATTTTTCCTGAGAAGTTAAAGCTTCATGGGTGGTTGGCCCTTGCTGCTCTGATCGCCATGAATATGCTGACTTATTACGGCAGCAGACTGTTCACTTCTTCGGCGCATCATTATGATTTCACGACTTCTCTCGATAGAATGATTCCTTTTATTCCGGCCACTATCCTGATTTATTCCGTGGTTGCTTACGTTCAGTGGGGACTCGGTTACTATTGGTCGGCTTGTGAGGATAAAAAAACGGTCATTTTTATTTTCGGCGCCGAAATACTCGCTAAAGTCCCTTCGATGATCATCTTTCTGCTCATTCCTACTACAATGGTTCGTCCGGAAGTTACCGGTACCGATATTTTCAGTTATTTTGTCAGACTCCTGTATACCATCGATCTTCCCGTTACCCTCCTCCCTTCTTTCCATTGCCTGGAAAGCTATCTGCTGCTTCGCACACTTCCGTTGCTCAAAAAAGCGCCGAAATGGTATAAAATGCTCACCCCTATCGTTTCTTCGTTGGTCATTTTCTCCATCCTTCTGGTAAAGCAGCACCTGATTGTCGATATTATTGGCGCTGTCGCAGTCTGTGAATTCGGTCTGCTCACGATGAAAATTCTATTTAAAATATGGTCGCTGAAAAAAACAAGGTCTTTTGTAAAACTGATCCGCGAAAGAAACAACGTAAAAATGCTTCAGAAGTCTCTGTCCTGTGACTCTGAGTAAATAAATACAGCATCGCTTTTGTTCCTTCCGAAACAAGCGGTGCTGTTTTTTTCAATTATTAATTTTCAAATAACTTTCTGACATTGTAATTCGGCTCATATTTTTTCAGTTGCTTCAGCATGAGATCAAATGTCGGCTTTCTCGAAGTGGTGTTGTGACAGTCTGTGCCGAATATGATGGGATAGTCGTCCTTGATGAAGGGCTTCACTAACTTCTTTGATTTCCATTTGGTAAACGTCGATGTATTGAACTGGAAAATAGCATCCGGAATATTCAGAATATCATTGTAATCTGCAGAGCTGAAAATATCCACATATCTGTCGAGATGGGCTATGATAATCTGCTTTTTTGTGCGGTATGCAATTTCTTCGATCTCCTCGCTCATCCACTTGCGGTAGCCCTCATAGGGAATCTCTATGAGCAGTGTGTCCATTTCCTGATTGGCCAGAAGTTCAATGCCGTCGACATAACAAAGGTTTCTCTCCAATGCGATCTCCGCAGCAAGCATGATATGAGGCATTTCCTTGATCGCCCCGCAGTTGAGTAATTTGTCAAATGCTGCGGCACGTCGTTTCAGGAATTTCTCGATGCTTATTTCGTGCAGTCTGAAATGAGGCGTCGCAACGATATTGCGCACTCCCTGCGCCATCTGCATTTGAATGAGCTTTACGCTTTCTTCCGTATTGGCTGCGCCGTCATCTATTCCGGGGAGAATATGACAGTGAAAATCTGTATCAAAAAAATTCATATAAGCAGTCCTTTGCTAAAAGCCACACACCGGCACCCCCTATTACCGGGAAAGCTGATGTGCGGCTTTTTTACTTGATTAATTGATTCGCGGCTGAGAGTTTATTTATCGAATGTGTCAGTTATCCGATTTAACCTCATCTATAACGGTCGGAGCGGCTTCAACAGCGGGCTTTACAACGTCGTCCCAGTCGTATTCATTGACATTTCCGTTGAAGTTTTCCGGGTCAGCTTTTCCGTGCTTTTTCTTGGAATGCTTTTTTTTGCCCTCGCCGTAACCGTAGCCGTAACCATAGCCGTAACCATAGCCGTAACCGTAACCATAGCCGTAGTGACCGTACCCTCCGTCGCTGGAATGGGCATCGGTGAGAATGAATCCGATAATGTTGGCCTTTGCCATTTTGATGGAATTCATTGCACGGTCGATTTCAGGGTATCTGGTCTTGTTCTCTCTGGCGGTAATGATAATGCCGGAGGACATGGACGCAAGTGTCAGCGAGTCGGAAACAAGATTAATGGGCGAAGTATCAATGAATACAAAGTCATAATCCTGTGACTGTGTATTGACAAAGTCGATCATATAGTTGGATCCCAAAAGCTCCGCAGGGCTGGGAGTGGAAGGACCGGCTGAAATGAAGTCCACGCCCGGACGGACATCGCGCACCACTGATTCATCAAATGTTTCAAAGCCCATGAGCACGCGTGAAAGACCGCGCTTGTTGCTGACCTTGAAGTATCTGAAGATGGAGGGGTTTCTCAGGTCGCCGTCCACGAGAAGAACCTTGGCGCCCATCTGTGCCATGGAAATGGCCAGGTTGATGGTGGTGGTGGTCTTCAGATCGTTGGCCGTGGGGCTGGTGATGACAAAAACGCCCTTGTCATCCATTGTGGATATGCGGAACATCATGTTGGTTCTGATTGACTTATAAGCCGAATCGATCGGGAACGGTGTGTTCTGACCGATGATGGTCGCAGTGGTGATGATCTTTTCATTCTCAAGATTTCTCTTTTTCAGCTTGTTGTTAAGGTTGACATCCTTCTTGGAGATACCCAGTACCTTGGCAAATCGGAAGAAGTCGGGAACGGAACCCAGAACCGGAATGTTATATCTCTCGGAAAGGGTCTTTTCATCACTGATGGTGACCTTTGTGGCCAATCGGAGAATATAGATCAATACAAGAACAACGCCGAAAACAAACGCGAAAAGTACAGTGAATTTCGGAACACTCGGGAAACTCTGGAATTTCGGGAGCTTGGGATGGCTGAGTATTGTAACCGAGCCGGATCCCACGATATTCTCCAGAGATTTGGAAGCAACGTCAGAGTATGCCTTGCAAATTCTGTAGGAAAGCTTCGGGTCTTCCGTTTCAACCGTAATTCTCAGCACCTCGGTTTTGTTGACTGACGAGAATGTCAGATAGCTGAGCAGCGCGGATTCCTGGATTTCCACATCCTGCGCACCATCCTCGGCGGTCAGATCTGAGTTGCTGGGCACGGAAGGCTTCCGCTTCAGTTCTTCCAGAACTTTATCTGTGATGGAATTGGTCTGAAGCATAACGATATATGTATCGACCAGCTTCTGTGACGCGTTGATATCGTTGATGTTGACGTTGCTTGAATCAACCGTGTTTTTGTTGGTGACGTACAGATCAGCGATGGAGGTGTATTTTGGAGTGAGAATAAATGATGAGATCAGGAAGCCGATGATGCCGCCGAGAATGGCAACAGCAAAGAGTGATTTCCAGCGTCTGAGGAGATAACGCATAATTTTGAGGATATCAATCTCAAACGTGCGGTCTTTTTCCTCATTGGATTGAACTTTTTCAGCCTCAGCAGCGGGTTCCTTTGCAGCGGGAAGCGCGGCATTGACTTGATTATTGGTTTTGAGTAGGTCAAAAACCGTCTTTGTCACTGCCGGAATCATCTGACTGTACATCATGGAATAAAAAACCTTGGGCGAAATACCCTGTCTGTTATTCGTCTTTGTATCATCGTCAGAACCCGGATAATCATACGCCTCATTGATGCCGGCGCCGGCATTCGGAGTGTAGGCAGAAAAATCGCCGTCAAGCTTGACAGAGCTTTTGCTCTTCTGCTTTTTCTTCATTTTGCGCTTCCTGAATGTTTCAAGGTAGACAGAGTTGATTGAAAACTCATCTGCATTCTGAGAGTGATTATTTGACTTATCCAAACCAATTCTCCTTTATTATACTATTTAAACCCGATCTGCATTACACAAATCAAAGCTTATTTCATAATTATATCAAATAAAATCCATAATGTCAATATTCATGTCATCAATACCGGTGTTATGGATAATATTCTGATTTGCCCGACAGAAAATCGTTGAGAATTCTTGAATTTTCCTTAAAATCAACATTTCCGAGTGTTTGATAGGTTCCTTTTCTCGGGATCGTCATCTGAACCACTTCATTGTCAAAATATCCGGGCATTTTGATCAGCAGGTCCGCAAATTCCATGGCGCTCAGATTCGTCTGTACATACGGCAGACAGTCTGCGGAAATATCTTTCAGGTCGCTCACCGAGAGGTCCTTCATGTTATCCTTGATGGCAATGATCACCTTGCGCTGACGCCCTATGCGATGGAAATCGTCATCAATCCAGCGAAGCCTGGAATATTGCAGCGCTTCATAACCGTTAAAGTGATTCATGCCGGCAACGACCTTGCGCTTGAGCTTCCATGTGTTATGATTCGGATAGGTATTCAGACCGCGAGCCTCTTCTTCCGTCAGCATGATATCCACTCCGCCGACTTCGTCCACAAGCTTCTGGAACATGGCAAAATTGACCCTGATGTATTTATCCACATCCAGCTTAAAATGCGTGCGCACGGTTTCCATAAGCAGATTGCTTCCACCGTATCGGAAGGTATGCGTGAGAATGTCGTTCTTTCGTCCCGGAATTTTTACCAGCATTCCTCTTTCGAGCGAAACCAGCCTGATTCGTTTTGTACTGTTGTCAAGGGAAAGGATCATTATTGAATCCGCTCTGGCATTTTTGCTGAAGCCTTTTGTTCTTTCATCCGTGCCGATCAGCATGATGTTGAAAACGTTCTTGTCCTTGAATACAGAACCTTCCTCGATATCAACTTTTCCATCCGGTACCTCCGAAAGCTCTGTATCCGAAAAGGTTACCTTGTCATTGACGTAAATACTGTCATCGTCGTTAATATCCATCAGATGATAATAATGATAGAAAATTGAAGTGACAGAAACCAATAGAATGATCAGCAGAACCAAAACCGCACTGCAGGAGATACAGCCGACCTTTTTTACATTGATCCTTTTTCTGTTTTCGATGTCGGATTCTTCTTCCCCGTCTTCGTCCTCGTCTACCTCATCATCGTCTTCATCCCTATCATCTACTCCGGCTGCGTCATCATCGTCTTCTTCTTCATCGGCATCTTCTTCATCTTCAAATGCTTCGACGTCAAACACCTCTTTGTCGGAACCGTCAGTTAAACCGCCGTTCTCCGTGATTCCGACTTGATGGCGGACAAATTCGGCATCTAAATCCTCGTCTTCGTTGTTGGATGGGGCATCCGACAGGTCATTCAGCATTTCGCTTTCTTGAGACATCCACTCGTCATCAGCGAGCAGTTCTTCTTCATCGGACATCTTGTCGGCGTCGTGCGTTTTCCGGGCATTAACAGATACAAGAATACTGTCGGCATTAACACCCCAGACCGCCACATTGCCGTACTCATTTGTTTCATTGGAATTTTCAGTGTTTTCATCCGTCAATTCTTGGGCAGCCTTAATTTCAGTTGTAGACATTTCGGTTCCTTTTTCCATATTATTCTCCCTGATAATCTGCAAAATATATGACACTGCTCCGAATTATAATAATGTAGATTTATTATAACATAACAAAAGAATAAATTCAACTTTATTTTAAACAACATTTTCTTAACAATTGTTGCTAGTTTTATCAATTACTGTATTTGTCGTAATGAGAGTGGAAAATAATTCCATATTTATTGTTTAATATTGCCAATTATTCCGATTATACAGGATTTGTTTATGTTGAAAGATAACGAATCTATTGATTATTTCAATTTGTACTTGCAATTAGTAATAAACAATGATATAATAATTGGGCTGTCAGATACGGGGCATTAGCGCAGTTGGGAGCGCGCAACATTCGCATTGTTGAGGTCAGGGGTTCGACTCCCCTATGCTCCACCACCTAAGGCAAAGCACATTCAGTTTGTGCTTTGCCTTTATTATGAATTATTATCTGGAGAGTTGTCCGAGTGGTCGAAGGTGCAGCACTCGAAATGCTACATTGTTCGGGCTGTTTCGTCCACAAGGAATGCCCATTTCAGGGCGTTTCCGAGATTGAAAATACAAATTGAATAAGCTGTTCTGCCCTGAAGTTCTGTCCTAAATTCAATTTTGCGTGATGTGAGCTTATGGGACAAAATATACGGAGAGTTGTCCGAGTGGTCGAAGGTGTAGCACTCGAAATGCTATGTGGGGAAACTCACCTAGGGTTCGAATCCCTAACTCTCCGCCACTGCTAAGAGCCGGAAAATGGAGGTTTTCGGGCTCTTTTCTTTTTTCTCCGATGGGATTTTGAGTGGATTTTGGCTCGATCTTTCGCTGTTCTGCCCTCGGTTTTAGGCAGAACCGTTACAAAACACGCCTTTCAATTTGTAAGAAATGCACTAAAATCAACCATTTTCCCATTACAGCGGGTTATTCATTTGTATTCTGACTTGAATAAATCGAATTGTGAAGATTTTGCTTAGATGCGCTT
>ONID01000024.1 GCA_900317765.1 uncultured Eubacteriales bacterium
TAATCAGACCCTTGTGTATACAGGAGAATATCAATTCGCCTATGCGTCTGTCTTTTGCCGATTTATGTGAATTGAGCAGCTTACTGATGGTACGCAGAACCTCCTTTGAGTAATCGTCCGGCTTAAGCGGCGGTAAGTCCCTGCCGAAGCGATATACCATCATCTTCCCTACGCGGCGGTCACCGCTTTCAATCAGTCCTTTGTCTTTCAGACTGTTTACCAGATTGCCCGCCTGATCAAGCGTGATTCCGCACCCGGAGGAAATATCCTCGACCGTAAAGCTGTCAATCCCCTTGTCCAGAAAGCTCAAAAGCAGTCTGGCGCATGATTGCCTTCGGGACGAACTGTTTTCCGCTAAAGTTAAAAGCTCATCACGCAGTCGCAGACTGCCTACCTCATCGTCAATGATCTGTGTCGGCGTATAGTCGATCGGCACCCCCGGGGTATATAAAGTCTCAATATCTGTTATTTCAATCGGTTCAATATCGGTCGGTTCGTTTGTTTCTGCGCTTTCCTCCGGATATTCGACTGCTTCATGTTGCGGTTCGCCGGACGGAATCAGGGGTATCCGTGCTAATTCCGATTCTGACTCGTGCAGACTTTCTTCTTCCCTTTGCGCTCTCAGTTTTCTTTCGTCAATTGCTCTTGAAAGCAGGTCGAGGAAATACTCGATAAAATACGTCAGGTCGCCGCCGTTTTCCTCCCGGAGAATGTTGGCAATCGTAACGGTTCCGGCAATCGTTCCCGCCGAAGCGATGAACAGTGCCGTCAGCAGACGGTGGTCATCCTCGCCGGTCTTGGGGTTGTCGGGAACAGGCTCTTTCTTATCGGTCATTATTTCAAAAACCTATTGAAAAATGTCAGATAATGATGTAGAATAAAAATAATGATTGTCTACAAATGCAGGGAGATGACATTTTCGATGGGATATAAAGTATTTATTTCATTCAAGCGAAATGCGCTTGACGGAAGCGGTATTACAAGAGATTATGTATTAGCTGCCGATCTGCATAGATCATTAAAAGACAAAGGAATCGAAACCTTTTTCAGCGAAAAGGATTTATCAACGTCGGATTTTCGTGATGAAATAGACGAAGCATTGGACGAAGCAGAGATATTGGTTGTTGTCGGAACCAATAAAGATCATCTGGAATCGAAAAACGTAAAGTACGAATGGCGTTCATTTCAGGAAGATTTATTAGGTGGATACAAACCCAACGGACAGATTTATACCTATATAGAGGGTATGAAGCAAGAGCAACTACCCAGGGCATTGCGTTTGAAGCAATCTTTTTTCTCTGAACAAAAAGAAACGCTCGTGCGATTTATAATGGACAATCTTGGAATAACGGATTCTCCTGCCAATGCAAAAACCACGCAAAACACAACCGCCAAACCAGCTTCTCAACCCGCCCCGCAACCGCAGCCCGTAAAAAAAACACCCCCCGCGCCGAGCAAGAGTTATCGCGTAGGCGACAGAATCCCCTTCGGTCAATATCCTGTGGAAAACGGAAGGGCGCTGCTGATTACCGACAAGCTGATTGATTATGTAGAGTATAATGAATCATATGCCAATGTCACATGGGAAACCTGCACACTACGGAAATGGATGAACAGCTATTTCATCAGCAAGGCATTCAGCAGCAGTCAACAGGCGCAGATAGTTACAGTCACCAATCAGAACCCGAACAATCCGAAATATGGCACAAAAGGCGGCAACACCACGCAGGACAGAGTCTTTGCACTCAGCATAGATGAGGCAAAAAAATATTTTTCATCAGATTCCGACAGAAAAGCATATACTTCGCCCGGCGACTCTAGTATTTTCGCTGCGGGTGTGTACGACCGTGGCAACATCGATCAGGACGGTTTCTTCGTCGATTACAATAACGTTGCTGTTCGCCCGGCTTTCTGGCTAAATCTATAATAAAAAATCTTCAAATCTAAAAATCATCACATCATTATGCGCCGCAGGCGCATCTTTAATCCTTTTCGCCGCGAAGCGGCGCGAAAAATTGCAAAGGAACTTTGCTCCTATGTGATGACAGTTACACAGAAATCCCCCAAGCATTTTCGGTTTACCTTCGTGACACGAATGCAGAACCTTTCGCTTGATGTGATAGAAAATTTGTACCGCGCGAACGACACGTTTGTCAGCGGCAGAGACAGGGAAGCCATAAAACAAAGGCTTGACTATCAGCATAAAGCAATCACTTCACTGAAACTCCTCGCTTACATTTCCTAATCACTCCCTCAGTCAGCTTCGCTGACAGCTCCCTCAAAGAGGGAGCCATGAATTGCCTCCCTCCGTGAGGGAAGTGGCACGATAGTGCCGGAGGGAGTTTTACCATAAGCCCTAAGTTGAAGATAAGATTACATAATTAAAATGAAGGTCTTATAAAATGAGTGAATACGAAAATCTGTATGATTTTCAAAACCTGCTCAAAGCGCACAAAAGGGCGCGTCTCGGCAAGCAGGGCAAGCGGGAAGTCATTGATTTCGAGATGAACCTTTCTCAGAATCTGTGTGAAATGTCGGAAGAAATCAAAAACGAAAGCTATCATATCAGCGGCTACTACAGCTTTAATGTCTACGAGCCAAAAGAAAGAACCATTCACGCGCTGCACTACCGGGACAGGGTAGTGCAGCATTGTTTATGTGACGAGATCATAGCGCCGCTGTTTGAAAGGAATCTGATATACGACAATGCCGCCTGTCGCAAGGGTAAAGGAACGCTTTTTGCCATCAGAAGGCTGTCGGAATTTCTGCGCACCTTTTGCCGAGAACACGGCAACAAGGGTTATTTTTTGAAGTGCGACATCCGGAAATTCTTTGACAACATCGACCATGAGATTTTAAAGGATGTTCTGACAAGAAAGATTGCCGACACACAGGTGCTTGCGCTTTGCGAGAAAATCATTGACAGCTATGAAACCGCGCAGGGCAAGGGTCTTCCGCTCGGCAATCAGACAAGCCAATGGTTTGCGCTGATTTACCTCGACGGATTCGACAGGCTTTGCAAGGAACAGCTTCACCTGCGTTTCTATACCAAATATATGGACGACATGATTATCGTGCATGAAAGCAAGGCGTATCTGCACGATTGTCTTGCAAAAATGCGCGATTACGCCGAAGATGAACGTAAGCTGCAATTCAATCAAAAGACCCAGATATTCCCCGTCAAAAACGGCGTGGAATATCTGGGATTTCGTTTTTCATTAAGCAAGTCCGGTGCGGTCATCAGGCGATTAAAGACATCATCGAAACTGAGATACAGAAGAAAATTAAGGTCATATATGCGGCTGTACAGAGATGGAAACATTGAACTTGAAGAAATACGGCAAAGTCTCTCCGGCTATCATGGGCATATGAAGCACGGCAGCACCTTTCATTTGAAGAAGAAAGCACTTTCATCCTTTTCTTTGAGACGGTCAGATGAATTTTCGGAATTATGATAAAATATATCGCCGGTCGCGCAGAATCCGTTCCTCCCTGTCAGCCATCATTCAGCCCCGCCTTGATTTCGCTGCCGTCCTTGAATATCACGCGGATATCGTCCTTGCTGTAAACCACCATGTGATCCACCATGGTCATCCAGTCCTCCTCGCGGAATTCTGTCAACAGGTCACGTTCACGTAGCTGCCGGAGATACCGTAATCCGCGAATACGCCGGCGTATTCCCATTCGGGATTGCTCTGGATGAGCGAACTGTAATAGCTCACCTGCGCCGAGAGCGAATGGCGCATACGCTCCGATTCCACGGAGACCCTCGCGTAAGCGGCGACCCGTTTTTTCTTTGGCAGAGTAGGGCAAGTATCGCTGATTTTTTCTATTGTTTTCAAAATAATACCTCCCTTCGGTATGTCTATATATCCCTCAGAACGGCATAAAAATCAAGCGTTTTCGGATAATAACATACCCAAATACGGGCGGTATTTTTGCAGCAGTATTGTATCAGATCGCCGACACTTTCAAAATTGCGGTAGAAGGAAGCGCGTGCTACACCGGACGTATGAATCAGGTCTGTCACGGTGATATGTGTCCATTCCTTCTGCTGTGACAGCGCAATCATGGCGTTCAGCAATCGGTCTTTCACCTGTTTTTCCCGTTTGTCTTTCTTTTCTGTTGTTGTCTCTGTTTCCATGATACACATTTTCCCTTTCTGTCTCATATCTTATGTTGATTGCCTTTCTTTTATATGATACAATTTATATCATAGATTTGCAACTGGTTTACGGAATTTGAATAGCGAGCGAAGGGGGGGAAAGGTTCAATGAAAAATACCGTTCTGATTACCGGCGCATCAGCCGGAATCGGCAAGGCACTTGCAGAAGAATTTGCACGACACGGCTTCAATCTTCTGCTGGTTGCCAGAAGCAAGGACAAACTCGAGCAGATAGGGCAATCCCTGCATGAACAATACGGTGCAGAAGTCAGAATTCTGCCGCTCGATTTGCTGTCGGACAATGCCCCCGGTACAATCCTGCAATTTGTAGAAGAAAACGACATAGAGATAACGTATCTGATCAACAATGCCGGTATGGGAGACGCCTGTCTGTTTGAAGAATCCGATCTGTCAAAGGATGAGCGCATTGTTACGCTGAATGTCATGACGCTGATGAGAATGAACCGTCTGTTCCTTCCATATCTCAAAGAACACGGCGGTGGAACGGTTGTCAATATCGCGTCAACTCTTGCCTTTGCGCCTACCGCCGGTGAAGCGGTCTATGCGGCTTCCAAAGCCTTCGTCCTGTCATTCAGTCAGGCTTTATATGAGGAAACCAAAAGGAGTAATGTCTCAGTGCTGACGGTCTGCCCCGGCGTGACAGATACCGATTTCTTCAAAAGCGCAGGATTCGAGCTGGGTCATTTCAAAGCAGCATCGCCAGAGAGCTTTGCCGGATTCGCCTATCAATCCATTGTCAGAAAGAAGCCTCTGTCAATTCATCGTTTCTTTAATCGGATGACGGCACTGTTTTGCAGGCTTGCACCGAGAAGAATGGTCAGAGAAACATTCGCCGCGGCTTGCGGTACAAAATAGGAACAAATCAACCATAAAGAAAAAAGCAGCTGTCAATGAGAATATTTTTATCTCACGGATAGCTGCTTTTGCTATGTGTGTTTCTGTTTGTAGGAATGCCTACTTGCAGCAGATGGAGGATTACTATGCAGATAGTATTACTATGTGCGTAGTAATAAATGGTGTATTTATGCGTACAATTGGGCGTCACCGTCAGTACTGTCAGTCAGACAGAAATACACGAGAATCATTGAACTGGGTGACGAGGAGTGTTTAGATAATACAGGATAACATTGTAATGGCTGGTTTATTTGTGGGCATAAGCATCACAGACAGTGTTCTCAGAGCAAAATAAGCCCGCAGTCCGTCCCTCAATTCACTGAGAGACAGCCTGCGGGCTTCGGTGTTGTCATAATGCTTTTTTCAAATCGGCGCGGGTCTTGATGCCGACGATGGCGTCAGCGGCGAGGTGGTGCTTGCGCTGGAAGGACAGGACTGCCGCCTTCGTCAGTACGCCGAAGTGACCGTCGACGTCGAGCTTTTCTCCGGCAGCCTTGTTCAGGTGCCACTGCACCCACTTCACACCGTTGCCCCTTGCGCCGTAGCGGACAGCGGATTTCGGCTCCGCGTAGGGGCATTTGGCGGTCGGCTTGGAAGTCGGCGCGGTGGTTTCGTTCAGAGCGGCGGTTACCTTCTTGGCGAGGTCGCCCATGCGTGCATACAGCCAGTCGCCCGGACAGGATTTGTTGGCAAACCAGCGGTGAACCGTCAGTACCATCTCGTCCGGCTTGGGATTGTAGGTGAGCGATTTTGTCTTGTCCCCGAACCACAGCAGCTTCTTCTTGCCGTTGCGCTTGCAAATGTCGACGCAGAGCTTCACAAGTGTTTCGTACACAACCGGCTTGAAGGCGTAGGGCGGCTTCGGGTCGTACGCGCATTCGATGGTGATTGCCCTCTGGTCGTTGGCGTTCGAGGACGAACACCACGAACGGTTCTTTTCCTCCACATACAGTGCGACTGTGCCGTCAAGGGCAATGCCGTAATTGGACGACACTGCCCTTGTGCCGGAAAAGATGTCGCCCAGCCTTGCCGCCGTCACCTCAATGCTTGCCGTACTTCCCTCAGAATAGGTAATCGTCATGGTGTGCGTGGTGTAAATGTCATTGATGAGGTCACTCAGCTTCTCCGGGGTAGCAACTGTCCGGTCAACGGAAAGCAGGATATACTGGCTGCCATTGTAGATAAAGGTCGCGATGTCTCCTGCTCTGATCACGTCGGCCGCAATTGCCACACCTCGATAGTAGATTGCCTTTGCGCCCTTACTGTTGATGTTGAGCGATCATCGGCATGAAACGCGCCGACCGCCAAGCCTTAATCAGAGGAATGAATGTCGTTTACATCTATCATGACACAATTGACGAAGCCGGACATCTCGACAAGTCCATTTTCGGCGCGTGCATGGATGCAATTGATGAAATCAAAAACATGGTTCGCATTATCACCAACGAATTCGGCGGCATCAGTCTACAGGAGATGGTGGTGCCCGGTCATCGAATACCACTTTCTGCGCAACGACAGCAAAGAATACCAGCGCAACAAGAGCCAATACGATACAAAACCGGTGCCAGTCAGTCTTCTGTCGGCAAGCAGGAAGATCTGTAACATGATATTCTCGCTGAATTTCTACCAGAAAGAGCCTGTTGGAGGCAATCGCGAGGCAGCCTCCTGTCAGGTCTATTCTGCCGACAGTAACGGACGGAAAATCAGCGATACACCGACGATTATTGCTGACAAGACCATCGACAACGTGCAGAAGTGCAGGAGCGCATTTTCCGCTGCACCTTCAATCTGAAGCAGCTGTCATACAGCAATATGGCAGCCGAATACCTCATCATCACCGAATTAAGTAATGGCTCGATATCGCTCCTGTAAATTTTTTGTAAACGTCGCCTTTATCTTCCAAAAGAGCTCTGATCTGATGGATATTTGATGGATTTGATTTGATAAAATGAAAAAAACTATACGTTCAGGAGGATAAAAATTTGGAAAAGTGTCCGTTTTTTTGCTTTATTTTGTTGGATATTTGATGGATACGGTTTTTTATAATATATAAAAAAATGATTGACATTTTTTAAAGAGGGGGACACCATGTCAGAGAATAAACAGACTGTGTTCAGGCAGAAGACGCTCGAGCGCATATCGTCACCGGAACAGCTTACGGACTATCTTCGCGTCACAAATCCGGGAATATGGGCGGTACTGGCCGCTGTCATCCTGCTGCTGGCAGGGTTATTCGCGTGGTCTACGGTGGGTACGCTTGAGACCACGGCTGACGCGACGGTTGTTGTCAGCGACAGTAGCGCACGTGTCATTATCACCGGAGCCGGGACACTGGAAGAAGGAATGCCCGTGCGGATAGCGGGACAGCAATACCGCATCGTCTCGACCGACACCGACGAATACGGAAGAATGACCGGCGAGGCGATGGTCGATCTGCCTGACGGCACATACCAGGGAGAAGTCGTTGTGGATAGCACAAGCCCCATCGATTTCCTGCTTGAAAGCAGGTGAGCCGGAGATGAGCGCAAATAAGGTCAGACCAACGCTGACGAGGGGCGTCGCCAAGGTTCCGGTCATCATGCAGCTTGAGGCGCTCGAGTGCGGCGCGGCGTCGCTCGCTATGGTCATGGCGTATTACGGAAAGTGGGTGCCGCTGGAGCAGGTGCGCCTTGACTGCGGCGTGTCACGCGACGGGTCGAAGGCAAGTAATATCTATCGCGCCGCTGTGAACTACGGTTTTGACGTAAAGGCTTACAACATGACTCCCGAAGCCGTTAAGGAAAAAGCAAGCCTGCCCTGCATTATCCACTGGAACATGAACCATTTTGTCGTTCTGGACGGTTTCCGCGGAAAAAATGTTTATATCAATGACCCTGCCAGAGGCGAGGTCAAGGTGAGCTGGGAAGAGTTCGACAGATCCTTTACCGGAGTCACCATCATTCCCGTACCGTCAGAGAACTTTGAGCCGAGCGGGAAACGCAGGAGCACGATCAATTTTGCCCGAAAGCGTCTGACAGGCGCGGGAGCGGCGGTAGTGTTCGTTATGTTGACCACGGCGATATCGTACCTGTTCGGGATAGCCAATTCCGTCACCTCACGCATATTCATGGATCGTCTGCTGACGGGGGTCAACAGGGAATGGCTGAATCCTTTTATCGGCGTGATGATGCTTCTTGCCGTGATACAGCTTGTAGTAGCGTGGGCACAGACGATATATTCGCTGAGGATCAACGGCAAAATGTCGGTGGTAGGTAACACATCGTATATGTGGAAGGTACTGCGCATGCCGATGGAGTTCTTCTCGCAGCGGCTTGCGGGCGATATACAGTCGCGCGCGGAAATGAATGCCTCGATAGCGAGTACGCTTGTTAACACCTTTTCGCCGCTGGTGCTCAATACCGCTATGATGATATTCTACCTTGTGCTGATGCTTCGCCAGAGTCCGATGCTTACGCTGATCGGTATCGTTACGCTGGTGCTCAATATCGTTATGTCCCGCGTGATATCCAACAGACGTATCAACATCACGCGCGTGCAGATGCGTGATTCCGGAAAGCTGGAGTCCGCAACGGTCACGGGCATCGATATGATCGAGACCATAAAGGCAAGCGGAGCGGAAAACGGCTTTTTCCAGAAATGGGCAGGCTATCAGGCGTCTGTCAACGCGCAGAATGTCAAGGCGTCGAGGGAGAACCGGTTTATCGGCATGATTCCCGCGTTCTTCTCTGCGCTCGCAAATTACGCTGTGCTGGTGATCGGAATTTACCTGACGATGAAGGGAAAGTTCAGTCTGGGTGCGGTGCTTATGTTCCAAGGTTTCTTAAGCTCCTTCATGTCCCCTGCTATGACACTTGTCGGCGCGGGACAGACAATACAGGAGATGCGCACGCAGATGGAGCGCGTCGAGGACGTTATGGAGTACCCGGAGGACATGAATGTCTCCGAATGCCGGACGGAAACTGCCGAACTCTCAAAGCTGCGCGGGAATGTGGAGCTGAAAAACATCACCTTCGGGTATTCGAGGCTGGAAAAGCCACTGATCAACAACTTTTCGCTGACAATGAAAACGGGCGACCGCATCGCCCTTGTCGGCGGTTCGGGCTGCGGCAAATCCACTATATCAAAGCTTGTCTCGGGATTGTATGAACCGTGGAGCGGCGAAATACTGTTTGACGGCAAGCCCCGCAGCGCTTATCCGCGTGAGGTCATGGTCGGCTCGCTCGCCGTTGTCGATCAGGATATCATTATGTTCGAGGACACCATCGCAAACAACATAAAGATGTGGGACAACTCGATACAGGACTTCGAGATGATACTGGCAGCACGCGACGCGCAGATACACGACGATATCACATCGCTTCCCGGCGGCTATCAGCATAAGCTGGTAAGCGGCGGAAAGAATCTCTCCGGCGGGCAGCGCCAGCGCATGGAAATAGCCCGCGTGCTCGCGCAGGATCCGACGATCATCATCCTTGATGAAGCCACTTCGGCACTTGACGCAAGGACGGAATACGAAGTGGTCAACGCCATACGCGACCGCGGCATCACCTGCATCGTAATCGCTCACCGCCTTTCCACCGTCCGCGACTGCGACGAAATCATCGTACTCGACCAAGGCACCGTAGCCGAACGCGGCACCCACGACGAGCTGATGAAGCTGGGCGGAGCTTACGCTGATTTAGTGGCGAGTGAATAGGTGAGGGAGGAAAAACATGGGTTGGTTTGAAAACCAGATAGAAGAACGCCGCACCGCCGACCAGCAGCTTTTGGAGGACTCCTTCGTAAAAATTGCCGGAGTCGTGCTGGGTCAGCGTACTGCGCAAAAGATCAGTGATGACCGGATCGTCACGAAAAACGCTATCGACGAGATCATAAAATATTACCACGGTAAACCATCGGAGATCCCGGATTCCATAAAGACCGTCGAAGAACAGCTCGACTACTGTCTGCGTCCGCATGCTATCATGCGGCGCGGCGTGGAGCTGACAAAGGGCTGGTACAGGGACGCTTACGGACCGATGCTTGCCTTCACAAAAGAGGACGGAATGCCTGTCGCGCTGCTGCCCGGAACTGTTATAGGGTACCGGTACACCGACCCCAAGACCGGAGAGCGGAAGAAGCTGAACGCACGGACAGCCGGGCTGTTTGAAACGGACGCGATATGCTTCTACCGCCCGCTGCCGCAAAAGAAGCTTGGCATACCGGATCTTTTGCTTTACATGAAGCGCTGCATGTCGCTCAGCGACGTCATTATGATCGTTGCCGCGACGCTGGCCGTTTCGCTGGTAGGTCTTATCATGCCGCGCATCACCAAAACGCTGACCGGTCCCGTGCTTGAAAGCGGGAAGGCAGCAGCTCTGATCGGGATATCCATATCTATTATATGCGTTTCGCTTTCCTCGCAGCTTATCGGCGGGGTAAAGAGCATGGTTCAAAGCAGACTCACATCCAAGACCTCTCTCGGCGTGCAGGCTTCGATGATGATGCGGCTGCTGTCTCTTCCGGCGAGCTTTTTCCGCAAGTACAGCCCCGGCGAGCTGAAAAGCCGCTCCATGTCGGTCAATCATCTCTGCTCCCTGCTGTTGAGTCTGGTTATGTCAACAGGTCTTACCTCGCTGACCTCGCTGATATACGTGGGCCAGATATTCCGATTCGCACCTGCGCTTGTCATACCGTCGCTTATCATCATACTTGTGACGGTAGGCTTTTCGACCGTCACATCGCTTATGCAGATACGTCTCAGCCGCAAAGAAATGGAGCAGAGCGCCAAGGAATCGGGCATGAGCTATGCAATGATAACCGGCGTGCAGAAGATCAAACTCGCGGGAGCGGAAAAGCGCATATTCGCCAAGTGGTTAGGTCTCTACGCCGACGGCGCGGAACTTATATACAACCCGCCGTTATTCATCAAGATCAACGGCGTTATATCCACCGCCATCAGTCTTATATCCAATATTGTGATGTACTATATCGCGGTAAAAAGCGGTATAGGGCAGTCGTCGTATTTCGCTTTTACTTCCGCATACGGTATGCTCATGGGCGCGTTCATGTCAATATCGGGCATGGCGCTTTCAGCCGCGAGAATACGGCCGATGCTTGAAATGGCGGAGCCGTTCCT
This sequence comes from uncultured Eubacteriales bacterium, assembly GCA_900317765.1. Lineage (GTDB taxonomy): Bacteria > Bacillota > Clostridia > Oscillospirales > Acutalibacteraceae > RUG762. The sequence goes on from ONID01000024.1 coordinate 11,199, forward strand.
CAAAACGGAACCCGAGACAGCCGGAAACAAGGAAATAGTCACGGGCATATCCGGCAGAGTGGAGCTCGATCACGTTTCGTTCCGTTACAGTGAGGATACGCCCTATATCCTCAATGACCTTTCGCTCAAGGTAAGGCCGGGAGAGTATATCGCTGTGGTCGGCAGGACGGGCTGCGGCAAGTCAACGCTCGTGCGCCTGCTGCTCGGTTTTGAAAAACCGGAAAAAGGCGCGGTCTACTACGACGGCAGGGATATAAACGGTCTTGACCTGCAGTCGCTGCGCCGCAGGATCGGCACTGTCACGCAAGACGCCGGACTGTTCCAAGGGAACATTTACTCCAATATAGTTATCTCCGCTCCGGAGCTGACGCTTGAAGACGCGTGGGAAGCGGCGGAAAAGGCGGGGATCGCCGACGACATACGCGCTATGCCTATGGGAATGCATACGATGATATCCGAGGGGCAGGGCGGTATTTCCGGCGGACAGCGCCAGCGCATCATGATCGCGCGCGCTATCGCCCCAAAGCCAAAACTGCTGATGTTTGACGAGGCGACCAGCGCTCTCGACAACAAGACCCAGCGGCAGGTGTCCGAGGCGCTTGACGCTATGGGCTGTACCCGCATCGTTATCGCGCACCGTCTTACCACGATACGCCACTGCGACAGGATACTTGTGCTTGACGGCGGCCATATCATCGAGGACGGTACATACGAACAGCTTATAGAAAAAAACGGCTTCTTTGCCAAAATGGTCGAGCGCCAGAGGCTCGATGTCGGGAATTGGGTTGCAGGTGTTAGGTGGTAGGATATATGATCCATGATTTAAACGGACGGAGTGATTTCGAGGCGATCTATGATAAGTATTACGACCGCGTGTACAAGTACGCCTTTTCGCTTCTTCTCAACAAGGAGGACGCGGAGGACGTTACTTCGGAGACATTTCTCGCCGCTTATACACATTTCGGGTGTTACGACAGCAGGAAAGCCTCCGTAGCGACATGGCTCACCCGCATAGCCCACAACCGTGCGGTCAATTTGATGCGCTCCGCGGCATATACCCGCCGCGCCGAGCTCCCCGAGGATTTGGAACTGCCCGATACTGCCGATCATACCGTCTCAGCCGAAGCGTCCGACATCGTGCTGCGCCTGTACTCCCGTCTTTCGCCGGACGAGAGAGAGCTGCTGAATATGCGCTACGTTATGGAGATGAAAGACAGGGAGATAGCCGGACTGCTCGGACTCCCCGAAAAAACAGTCAACAAGCGCTATCAAAGGCTTCTCGCAAAATGCCGGAGGCTGTTGGGTGATAGGTTGTAGGCAAACACCAAAAAAAGTGTCTCCAAACGATGGGCTGACTTGTATATAGAAGTGAGGACGCTTGAAAAGCCGGCGTGGAGGAAGATCCGTAATTTTGTATCGGAGGAGGTTAAGGTTGGAACTATGACTGAAATCGATGTTGAAAAGCTTATAGCCGATAGCGCGTTACCAAACCCCGAACAAAAGCGCAGGCTGCGTGAACTTCTTTTCGGACAAGAGGCAAGGGAACTGCGTCTCGACGAACTCGCTGCCGTTGCGGGCGGCGTGAACCTGCCGGAAGACAATGATGACAAATGGGTGCAATGGCCGGTACAGGAGGACAAACCGGAATGAGCGGCATGAGCGTTTTTATAGGCTTAGCGGAGGATTACCCGCTGCTGTATCTCGACCCGGACAGGGATTCTCAGGAAACCTACCGGAAAGTGGTTCTTCGCGGCGATAGCCCGCAGACGGAAAGTCTCGCGCACTATCGCGGGCACCCGCATGACCGCGATGAAATGACCGATACACCGGCGGGAAAGGTCAGAGTTGTCACGCTGGGAGACCGGCATGACTTTGAGCTTGTTATACGCGGCATGTCTGCCGCGAAAAACGGGCCTCTCGCGCCTGTTCCCGAAAGTCAGGGCGCAGCGACGCTTACGGTATTCAACTGGCGGAAGATCCACGCTCATTTAGTGGGCTGTCCGGAAAAGGAGCGTTCCGCCGAATTCAGGCGCTTTACCGCGGTCAAAGAGAATTATCTCGATAGGCTTGTCGTGCTGTCGCGCGGTCCTTACAGCAATGTATCAGCGTCAGAGGCTGGCTGCGGAGAAAAGGAGTGGCTCGTTCTCTCCGATACCATACGCCGTTATCACGAACTGACGCACGTTATCTGCCGCCGCCTGTATCCCGATGATATCGACGCCGTGCGGGATGAGCTTATCGCAGACGCTGTGGGCATCCCGAAAAGGAAAAGCTGTTCCTCGGCTTAAAGGATGGCAGATATTCCGGAGGCAGGCAAAAACTTAGGAGGTTGACAAAACTTGGATATTGAATACTTGCTTATGCTCCAGCGCTTTCGCGAAAGCATAAACGAAGCTCTGACCCCTTTCATGGAGCAGATTTCGCTTTTTGCGGTAACTTATCTTATTATGATCCCCGTTTTTCTGTACTGGGTAATCGATAAACGAAAGGGTCTTTATACGCTGGTGTCGTATTATCTCTGCTGCGGCATTAACGCCGTCGTAAAACTGACAGCCTGCGTATATCGCCCGTGGATAAGGGACGCGCGCGTTTTGCCTGCGGGAGACGCCATTAGTACTGCGACCGGTTATTCCTTTCCGAGCGGTCACTCGGCAACAGCCGGACCGATCTACGGCGGGTTGGCTGTCGTGTCGTGGTCAAAGAGAAAGCTCGTTTCCTCTTTATTTGTGCTGCTTCTCCTGATTACGGGATTTTCCCGTAACTACCTGGGCGTACACGCTCCGCAGGACGTTGCCGTCGGACTGCTCGAGGGCGTCGCCGCTCTGCTGGCGGCGATGAAGCTGTTCTCCTATCTTGAAAAGCATCCGGAGAAAGAAAATCTTTTCCTGATTCTGAGCTTTGTTTTCGGATGGATAGGTATCGCATACATTACTTTCAAGCCCTATCCGATGGATTACGTTGACGGAACGCTGTTGGTAGATCCGCAGAAAATGATGAACGACGGCTACGGTGATATCTGTCTGCTGATTGCTTTCCCGGTTGCCCGGTTTATCGAAAAGACCTGGATCAGATTCGAGCCGGCGGGTCTGAAAAGTCCCCGTGCTCTGGTCGGAGCGGTGGGACTTGTGCCGTTGTATTTGATGATAAATTACCTTAAAGACCCTCTGGACGAGCTGATGGGCAGCCATTGGGGGCATTTTACCAAAACCTTTATCATTGTGCTGTACTGCGTGGCTTTGTGGCCGCTTGTCATCAGGTTATTCGGAAAGAAGGCAGAGGCTTCTTCCGAGAAATAATCCTGCTTGCGAAAGGGAAAGAAAAAGGAAGCCGTTGCGGCGTAACGGCTTCCTTTATAATCCGTATCACAGTACGAAAAAAACTCCGGTATAAAAGTGATATGCTCCCTATATAGAAGACAATGAAAGATAAAAAAATCATTGTCAATTATATAGGGGGGATTTGTTATGTCAAGGAAGAAAAAGTTAATGGAGGAAGTGAAGTGTACAAAGTATACCTAAGTGCCATCCTTGACCTGTGACCAAGAGAGGCAAGACCAAAATACTCGGCATAGAAAAAAAGCAGATAAGGAGAGAATTTAATGATAAAATCGAAAAAAAACAGAATGTTCATAAGAATTATGTCCGTAACGCTTTCGGCAGTTTTTTTGCTTACAGCGTGTGAAAAAGGAAACAAAGACGAACAATCCGGCTACACCATAGATAATATCCGCGATTATGTCGTAGGTATAGACGAAAAGGTAGAACTGGAGGACGGCAGCAAAACGGCGCTCATCAACTTCGACAACGCCGCCACGACACCGGCTCTTCAGCCTGTTATGGACGAAGTAGACAGCAAGATGAAGATGTACGGCTCTATCGGCAGAGGATTTTCAAAAAAATCCGATTATACAACCGACATTTACAACAGCACCCGCAGCAAGGTTCTGCAATTTGTCGGCGCCGATGAGCAAAATTACACATGCTTCTATGTCAACAACACGACAGACGGTCTGAACAAGCTCGCCTCCGCCCTCATTACCAGCGAAAATGACGTGGTTCTGTGCACACGCATGGAGCACCACGCGAACGACCTCTCATGGAGAGAGAGATGCAAGGTTGTTTATGCCGAGGTCAGCAAGGACGGCAGAGTGGATTACAAAAGCCTTGAAAATATGCTCAAGAAGAACAAGGTCAAATACGTCGCCGTGACAGCCGCTTCCAATGTGACGGGATATGTCACCGATGTACACCGTGTGGCAAAGCTCGCCCACAAATACGGCGCGAAAATCATCGTTGACGGCGCGCAGATCGTAGCGCACAGGAAATTCTCGATGATCGGCGAAACCCCCGAGGAAAACATTGATTTCTTCGTTTTCTCCGCGCACAAAATGTATTCGCCCTACGGCGGAGGCGCTGTCGTGGGTCTTTTCTCTGAACTCAATCAGCATATGCCGACATTTTACGGCGGTGGAATTGTCACGATCGTCTCGGATAACGAACAGGGGTACAAGGACGCGCCGGCGAAATACGAGGCGGGTTCTCCGAATTATCCCGGCGTGGTCGGTCTGGGCAAGGCGATCGACATATTGCAGGAGGTCGGCTTTGACGCCATCAGCGAGCATGAACAGAAGCTCAACAGAAGGCTCATTGACGGAATCCTGAAAATGGATCATGCCGTTGTCTACGGCGATACCGAGGACATCAGCGACAGAGTAGGCGTTGTGACTTTCAATCTGACCGATGTCAATTCCTACCATCTCGCGACCAAGCTGTCGGAATACGGTGTGGCGACGAGAAGGGGAGCCTTCTGCGCACATACTTACGTCTGGCGCCTGCTGGGTATTTCCGACGAACTGGCAAAATCCTACGAGGAATGCGGAGACTCCGGCGTTCCCGGCATGGTCCGCGTCAGCTTCGGCATATACAACACCGAAAAAGAAGTTGACGATTTTCTCTCTGTTCTCGACGAGGCACATGCAGTCTGCCTGGAGGAAATGGAAACGAAGACTTTCCGACCGGGGCTGTAATCTTGTTCATTCTGAAAAATGATATGGACGGATACTGACGCCGGACGGCAATCGTATGCCCTTGACAAACAGCAAGCCAATTGTACATTATAGGTGGACATAGAGGGCTTGATCCACTGCCAGCGGTCTTTCCGTTGCGTATCAACTTGTGAATTGAATAAAGCAAACAAAAAGAAGACAGGAAAATGGAGAAGGAAGTACTGGACAGTTTCAATGCATTTGTGAAGGATCATGGCATTCAGGAACTGAGCTTGGACGAGATGGACAAAGTCAGCGGCGGAGCAGGCGGCGTCATCGACCCGCTGCCGGAGGACGCTTCCTATTTTGTCAAGGACTATTATGACTACTACAAGACGCCCCGCGGCTATCATCCGCGTTCCCTCAATTCCAATGACGGCTGGACGGTAAATACGGGAACATCACTCATGAATATGCGGCTGTTCACTTATTCCAAAGAAATCCGTTCCGCCGTTCTGATGATTCACGGTGAAAAAGCACATTCCTGCTATATGAGCCGTGACGCTTACGCTGGTATGGTCAGGGACAGTCACTACGCGGATAACAAAGAACTGCTGATCATTCCCGAAGCGTCCCACACTGACCTGTACGACGGCGGCGGCAAGAACGCGATTCCGTTTGACAAAATTACTGAATTTATGGAGGAACATCTGAAATAATGGCTGTCAGTTCGGCAAAAATCTGGAATAAGTCACTCACGCTCCTCTTCATTTGTATGTTTGCGCTGCTTGCGTTAAGTGCCTGGAGTCAGAAACAACGACCGGAAATGAAATTAATTCTGACGTACAGGAAAACGTCAGTTCCGAGTCCGCTGATTCGGTTCATTCGTCTGCGGAGGACAACAAAATGAAAACTGAACTAACCATGAAAATCAACGGCGAAACCGTCACTGTTGAATGGGAAGACAACGAATCCGTTTCAGCTTTAAGAGAGCTTGCGTCTGAATCCGATCACAATTCAGGCGTCACTGTACGGAGGTTTTGAGCAGGTAGGTTTCATCGGTCAGAGCCTTCCGCGCAATGATAAGCGAATTACCACACAGGCGGGAGACATTGTCCTTTACTCCGGCAATCAGATGGTAGTGTTTTATGGTTCCAATACATGGGCATACACCAGGCTGGGACACATTACGGATAAAACGCCATCTGAACTGACCGCTCTTTTGGGAAATGATAATGCGACGATTTCGATCAGTATCAATCACTAACCGATTCATCTTAGGAACTGTGCAGAATTTAATCCGTCGTTTGTTGCCGAAAAGCATAGTATCCTTCGTCTTTCTGACGGGTTAAAATGTATTAATTATTTCTATATATTCATATTCAAGCTGCAAAATACACCAGATGCCACCACAAAGCAATCTGTCATACTTCTCAGGATATTCGTTCGAAACATGAATGCCTTTCAATCCAAGATTGGAAAATTCTGCTTCATAGGCATTCTTTTTTATATTCAGATTGACTGTTACATTAGCCCCTTCCTTGATTTTTTTCGTAAGGTCTTTGCGAACAATTTTTCCGTCAAAATGCTGACGTAATTTTTCTTTTATTATCTCGCGGACATTTGCAGACGTGTCTGTTATTTGATCCATCTTTCTTTCCTCCGCTGATATCAACTAAAGAATCCGTAATCATCCACCGCAAAGGCAATGTCGATCTGAAATTCTTCTCGGGATAGCTGTTTTCCCTGCTCATCAACTATGATGAGGTAATATGCTTCGGTGTTGTTGTATGACAGCGGCTTGAGATTGAAGGTGCAGCGGAAGATGCGCTCATGCACATCGTCGGTGGTCTTATCGGCGATAATCGTGGCGGTATCGCTGACCATCTTTCCATTGCTATCAGTGAAATACGCACGACAGGTGGTTGCCACGCGGACGCCGCCGACGGCTTCTTTCTGGTAGAAATCCAGCGAGAATATCATGTTGCATATCTTCCGGCTTGCCGACAGAAGACTAACCGTCACCGGCTTGGTATCGTATTGGCTCCTGTTGCGCTTGTATTCTTTGCTGTCGTTGCGCAGGAAGTGGTAATCGATAACAGGCACGACCATTTCCTGAAGACTGATACCGCCGTGGACAAAATTCAGACCGCCGCCTTTCATCTTGATGCGGATGCTTTCCCTCGGTGCGAAGCCTTCGTATTCGGAGTTGCCGTCGAGGAATTTTATCGGAAGAAGATACTGCGGCTGTGAGCGTTGATGAAGAAAATGCATGATGGCGTAACGTCTGCCGATTTCGATATCCTGATCGCTCTCGGTGGATTTGTCAACCTTTTCATCCTCTTTCAAGGGACTGTAGGTGTAGAGGAAGCCGTGGTCGGAAGTAATAATGATATTAACTCCACTAAATTCATTAGTGATTATTCGTACCAGATTTTTAAGTTCGTCAATTGCCTCGTCACAGGCAGCGAAGATGGACTTGTCGATATGACCCGCTTCGTCGATAGTGTCATGGTAGATATAAACGACTTTCTTTCCTTTGATTAGTGGTTGACGTTCGGGTCCTTTCATGTCAATGATGTCCTTGTATTTCAGAGCGACACTCTGGGAATCCGCGCTTTTAAGAAGCTTGTCGCGGTTGTTTGCCTCGGTGGACTGTCCGTCCGCAAGGACTGCCAGCCGTTCTGTCTTTCCGGATTTCAGTTCAACGGATAATTCTTTGTGAGGCAGCAGCGCAGCCATGCCGAATTTCGTAATGGTCGGGAATATGCCACAGACGCTGTCGAGCGTCACCTTGCTCTGGGTTTCGCGCCGAAGCTGCTCGGAGAGTTCCACCGCGACTTCGTATCGCATTGCGTCGGAGATAATGACATACACCTTGCTGTCGGAACGGGCAATTCTGTCGTGGTAGAAATCGCTCTGTCGCGGTACTTCCAGAATCCGTCCGTAATCCCGCATTTGTTCGGCGCAGACGTCCGACCAGTTTCTGCCGAGTTCTCCGAGGAACCAACCCGAATACAAGCCTTCAACCTTTTCCATGACTGTTGCAAAGAGATCAGACAATTCGGAATGATAGGTCTTCAGACTCGCTGCATACGCCTTATGGAATTCCCTGTAATAGGTATCCATGACATAATAGGTAGATGTGTATTCCTTCCAGACCTTCTCCGGCAGTGCGTTGTGGAATCCGGCGGCGTGGGTCTTGTAAAAAGCCTGCATATTGGCAAGCTGTAAAATGCCTTCATAGAAGTTTTTCAAAGGTTCATACCACACACAAGTGCGCCGCTTTTCCACGGTCTTAGTGATGACGTTCACGTCAATCAGATGATCGCCGATATCCTTCATCAATTTGATCAGAATGATTTCATGGACACACGGGAATACCTCGGTGCCGAGCAGATCAGATATTTCAAGATTCATGAACCGTTTGGGAAGGTTCAACTCATTTTCAAGAAGCTCTGCAATCGAGTGTATGCTTTCGGAATCCTCGCTGTGCATCCATTCTGAGATAAAATCGTAGCAATACGCCTGATGTGCGGCGGAAATCAAGTCATTCAGCCCCGCAAGATATTCCTGCCGCATGGTTCGCGTAGATGCAGTGAGAAGCAGGTGCGCCGCCAGCCGTTTCAGATCCGGATGATTAACATCATTTTCAATATAGCCGGAACGCTGCTCCACCATGTGCCAGAATATCTCATCTATTCCGTATTTGATGAATTCCTGATAGACTGCATTTTCTTCGATATTCAGACCTTTTTGCAGCACGGATTTAATGACGGCGTTCGGATTGACTGCCTTCAATCCGGCAAGTACCGCCATGATAGCCACCTGCAATTGTGACAGCTTGACAGGAACGCACATTGCTGACAACTTGTTCCGGCGCAATTCCGAATTGAAGAATTTGCGATATTTTTTTATACCACTTCGGAGATCAACTGTTTGTGGTATACCCATTTCATCCATCCAGCTGGAAATCCGGTCGGCGCGATAATCTTCGCTGTATAGTTCAATATCCAGCAGCCAGTTATCCTCCTGCGACTCATAAGCAATCGGGCAGTAAAGAAGATAATCGCTCTCAGTGTCGTCCTTGTTCAGCAGCTTTTTGACATAAAAATAGTTGTTTCCGGTCAGAGCAACGACTTTCACGCCGTCAATCTGAATCTCGTCTAATCTATCGGTATATTCTCTGTCCTCGTCTTTCCATACGATTATGCGCCGCTTATAGAATTCCGGCAGCGGTTCCGCAAATCGTCGGGCGAGGTCTTGTTGTATTTTTTCGGTGTCCATTTTGAAATGTCTCCTGTTTTTCAATGAATAATCAGAAACTGATAACGAAAAAAATTGTAATGATTCACTCAAACATTATGTAACAGATGGAATAACAGGGTTTATTGGAAATTGACCATAATAACTATCTGCATTCCATTCATTAATACTCATAACACTGACCGAGTCAATAAGTTTCACGCCCGAGGTAAACTGTTCCTGTAGATGAAAAGGAAGACGCTTTTTTAGTCGATTTCGTAACATTCGTCTTGACGTGGAATCGCCTTTAGGGTATTCTAATACAAAAATGTATTGTATTGGTTTATCCTTTCCCATCAATCGTAAATAATGAAGGGAGTCATAATATTTTCTTACAATCTTATTGAATTTATTATTTTCAAATGGATCATATGGTGTTGTGTGATTTGAATGTGCAAGGGCTTCGGCAACATTTGCATTTTTGTATTCAATAAGAAGTATATATTCCTCTGTCTCAATCACAAAATCCGCATCAGCCAAAATATCAGGAAGGCCGCAACTGTGATAGATATTATGCATTTCGTCACTTGCCCAAATTGCTTTTCCACAGTTTATCCCATATTTATTTTTTTCTTCATACAATATTTGGGGCATTTCTTTTCCCTCACAGATCATATATTTCATCCAACAGCTTATTAAATGCTGTTATGATTGGATTGTTTTTTAAATCAGCAAATCTATCTGTTTTTTCATATTGAATATTATTATCGTTTCCATTGCGTGATAAAGAGTGGAATACAATACTGTCTTCTAAAGATTTTTTTACCTCAAAATAGCTTGCAATCATATAATCATGTGTTGAAATAAAAACTTGAACTCCTCTACGTTGTAATTCCAGAAGCATTTCAACAATAATCGAAAGGTATGTTGGGTTAATGTTTGCTTCTGGTTCATCCCAAAATAGAATTGACCCGTTTTCCAACGTTCCATTTTTTACTAACTGCCACAATAACGCCATTTTACGAATACCTTCAGCAATAAGGTTAAATTCTTGCTTGGAATTGCCACTTTTCAAGTAAAACTCATCACGTTTCTCGTCATACCAAACCGTACCATGCGTCATTTCTTGAATTCTTTTCAACATAGCTTCTTTTGTGGTATTATTTCTGCCTACAGAAATATCAATCTTTGCTGCGTTAATAATATCTAAGTATGTGTCATCAAAGCGAACATTGTTTTTTTCTGTTGCGGCACTTAAATTATAACTGTGAGACAATATTTCTTTTGCAGGAATAAAGATACTGCTAACACCTGAAAATGAGTCTTCCCATCCACTTTCTCCGGTTACCTCCGCTTCCCATTTTTTTGTTTTTCCATGAAAAGAGGCAGTTAATACACGATCTTGAGATGATTCTTTTTCTCCTGCTGTTATCCGAATCATTGCACTGTGATTACCTTGACGTCTCGTAATTAATCTTGAAATTTTATAATCATCGGGGAGCATAGTTAAAACTAATTTATGAGGAAATGAAATCTTTGGATCGACACTTTGACATGCTGAATATAAGGCTTTTAGAAGATGTGTTTTACCCGTTCCATTTTCTCCAATAATTACATTTATTCCTGTTCCGAATTCAATACTAATATTTTCAAAAACAGTGTAGTTTTCAAATTTTATTTTTTTAATTATCATTTATCACACCTCTTATTATTTTATCTTTGCCAATACATCCTTAAATAATTCATAATTCACCTTCACGCCGTCGTCCAGATCAATCGGAATCATCATATCGGCGAGGTGATGAATCTTTTCTTCGTAGGCGCGCAGCTCGTCTGCCTGTGCCTGCATCGCGGAAAGCTGCTTGTTGAGCCTGACCTTCTCCGCAGTGGACGCGCCGGAAATGCGTTTTTCGAGGTCAGCCATCGCCGAGCGGTAACGGGTGGAGGTAAATCAGGCACTTGAAACCGTTCTTTTTGCCGCTGTCAAAGAGCCAGTAGATCGGGCGTTTCTGGTAGATTTTGCAATGGTCGGCAAAGAAATCATTGATGAAATAATTGCGGATAATTTCCCTCGGAGATTTAGCCGTTAGCCGTTGGCTGTTAGCCGTTAGCGCGGTTGCAATGAATTTCAGGTTTTCTTCCAGCGTTTCCCGACCGTAGACCGTTTCAATAAATTTGACGAACAGCGTCACAATATCGTCCTCAAAATATTCATCGTCCGTAATCGGGAGAATGCCGTCTTTGTCCGGCTGGAACGTGACATATTTGGAAGAATCCCACTCGCCTCCCGCATAAGCTAAACCGTCCACATCGAGCGAATACCGCCCGAACATACAGCCCACCGCGTAGGAAATCAGGGATTTTATTTCGCGCTGCAAATCCGCCTTGCGGACGGTCAC
>ONID01000217.1 GCA_900317765.1 uncultured Eubacteriales bacterium
TCACAGCCTTCATTATGTGATCATCGGCTCGTCCCACATACCCCAATATGCGTGACTTGTCAATGGTGCGAATCTGTTCCAGCATGATGGTCGATGCGTGCTTACGCCCGTCCATGTAAATCGGCACATGAGTCGGAAAGTTCCTACGTTTTTTCTTTCCGGTGATTGCCGCTACGATGGTTGTCGGGCTGAAATAATTGCCCACGTCATTTTGCAGAATCAGCACAGGACGGATATTTCCCTGCTCACTTCCTTCTACGGGATTGAGCCTTGCGTAGTATATTTCGCCTCTGCGCACATCGTAAAATACATTTTCCGTATGTATCACGTCCTTTTCTTTGATAGATTTCAAAAATAACAATGCCGCTCCGGTCCGGTACTGTGCCTGTTGAAGACTCCGCGCCTTGTCGGAGCGGCAACTGTTAATCAATCGTTCTGAATTTTGACCGATATTTATCCTCGATATCCCTCGGTCGGGAACATACCGGACGGTCATGGTCTTGACCTTCATAGGACTCTCACCTCTCTGTGGTTCTCACGAGCCGCCCTCATTGCGTGATCTCATTATCTGAGGCTGTGACTGGACGGAAGTATCATTATCCTCTCGACAACAGAGAGAACGTATCCGATATGCTGATATTCAATTTTCAAAGAGCAAGAAGGGCATATAAAATTACCCTTTCACTCCTTAAGCCGAAAAAACAACACTCTCACAACCTGATTTTTTAAATTTTCATCAGATTTTTTATTTTTTTGCAGATTCCGGCCAGACGCTTGCTGATAGACTGCTGTGATACGCCACACAATCGGCCGATTTCCGCCTCGGTAAGCTGTTCATAAAAGCGCAATCTGATCAGGTGGTATTCTTCATCAGAGAGAAGCGAGAGACAGTTCCTGAGATTTTCAACCAGCGTGCGGCTGACCGCCAAGTCGCATACATCTACTTCCTGATCGGCAATCAGTTCCTCGCCGCAAATACCTCTGTCAGACAGAGCGTCATAGGAGACTACACCCACTTCTCGCTCACGTTCCTTGACGTATTTGACATGACGCTTTTCCTTGTAGTAAGCCCTGTAGTTTTCTTCGGAAAGCTCCATGATGTGTGTTTCAACGAGTATGAACTTCCTGCTTTTATAAGATGAATCCGACGAACGGCGTTCAAGAAACTCCTGATATGTGATTTCAACGTAGTTGCCTGATTCGATAACAAATACACTTTTTACTTCATTATTCAATTGTGATTTCTCCAATCGTTTTAAAATTTTTGAAATTCAAAACGATTGGGGAGGTGATCTGCAACGCAAAAAAAGAACAGTTTTTATTGGGGTGAGGATATAGGAAAAAGCCGCAAATACGCTTGTTTCCGTACTGTAACAAGCATATTCACGGCTTTTGATAGGATGTATAATCTCTATATGGAGGTTGTGCTGATTCCATAAGCGGAGAAGGCTTTTTTTGACAATCTCTCCTTGCTTATGCTGCCATCATGCCTACATCTGATTTTGATAGGCTGAGTGTTGATCGTTATTGACCAACACATAAAAAATCCCTCCAAACAAAACGTGCTTGGAGGGAACAAAAATATTTACGCATAACAGATTCGACCTGCCAAAACAACGTTTTTTTCTTTGGCAAGCCTATAAAAAATGAGCCAATAAGCTATGTGAGGCTTCTCACAAGTTTATTGGCTCTGCGTCTTTGCGTCTGGCTCTTTGATAATAGCGATATTGAATTGTTTTACATTGATTAATGCGATATGTTTGCATTTGGGACAGAAGAGAGGGAAATTTACCAAAACAGTATCTTCTCTGATTTGTATGCGTGTTTTACTGTGACAGAACGGACAGTGTACCCATTCCGTTTTGATATCCATGTAGTGATTCCCCCTTATTCTTCTGATGAATGATAAATCCATCATTATTTTTGAAATGCAACTGCCGCTAATAGGACATTGTATCTCCTATTATAAGAGATTTCAACTCGTTTAATAAGAAGCCATATCTCTGTAAAATGATATTACCATTTATTTCCATAAGGAGATTGGCTTATGAGTAAAAAAATAGAAGATTTTGATTTTGACTTTACACCACTTGGTCATGCCATCAAACAGGCACGTGAAGCAAAAGGAATCACAAGAGAAAAGATTGCAGAAAAGCTTAATTACGCACCAAGACATATTCAAGCTGTCGAAAACGATGGGCAGTATCCAAGCGTAGAACTGCTTTTCTATCTTGTCATCATGTTTGATATATCCGTAGATGAGTACATATTCCCGAACAAACAAACAGAAAAAACTTCGACTCGCAGACGCTTGGATACGCTTCTCGATCAGTTGGATGACAGCGAACTTGCCATAATCGAAGCTACTGCCACCAGCCTATATAATACGAAAAACAACAAGATGTGATATTAGACAACGCTTTGCCATTTCAGTTGAATTGTCTTTTGTTTCAAATTGAGGATCGGTCAATCATAGCGTTCACTTACTGGTTGCTTCTCTCTATGATTTTGCCCTTATCCATTCTGATGACGGTATCGCAAAGGAAATCCACGTCCTCTTTGGAATGGCTGGCGATGAGTATGGTCTTGCCCTGACCTTTCAGTTTGAGAAGAAGCTGCCGCATTTCCTCGACGCCTGATATATCCAATGCGTTAAACGGCTCATCGAGAATCAGCCCTTTCTGAGCTTCGGGTCAAGTCCGCACAACGTGAGTGCCTCGTTTACCCGTTCTTTGCTCACCTTTCCCCGTAACCGACCCAGCCACAACAAATTGCTCCGCCCTGTTTCTCCGGGCAGAAAGCCCGGCGTTTCGATAATCATGCCGGTATGCGGGGCAAAATCGCAATCTCTGCCAACTCGCTTGTCAAATACAGTGATCTGTCCCGCTGTCGGACGAAGAAAACCGAGGATACATTTCATCAGCACCGTTTTTCCGCTGCCGTTTCGTCCCACAATGCCGTGTATCTTTCCGCTTTCAAAAGTAATTGAAATATGATCCAGTACGATATCCTTTCCGAATCGTTTGGATACGTCAACCGCTTCAATTGCATTATTCATACTCATTGCCTCCCGAAAAACTGATGCCGCGCACACGAAGTACTACAAATGACGCGACGAAGAGCAATATTGTTAAACTTCCCATCATGACATAAGTAACCCATAATCTCGGTAAATAATCGTAGCCGAAATTGTGCATAATATATGTCGCGTGTTGCAGAGGTGACAGCCATGCCGAAATCAGATTGGCTACATATCTCATTTGATCGTCCAGATTCAGCCAAGTCATGAAACGGTCAGGGATGAGCAGATAGGC
>ONID01000059.1 GCA_900317765.1 uncultured Eubacteriales bacterium
CTCCTCCGCGCGGAATTTTTGGCCGCAGAGGTCGAATTCGCGGTCGGTTCCCATGCTGCGCTTGAATACGGCGGCGGCTGTCAGCGGATGGCGCAGTCCTCTGGCAAGGGCGGTTTTGCCGACAAGCACGGTGCCGTCGTCGTCCACGCTGACCACCGAAGGGGTCAGATGTTCGCCTAAACGGTTGGGGATAATGTGCGCCTTTTTGCCGTCGTAATAGGCGGCAAGGCTGTTGGTGGTTCCTAAATCTATTCCAATGATCATTTCTGTAATTCCTTTTTCAGTTCCTTTTTGTGTTCCTTGCGCAGACGGCGCAGGATCGTTCCCATATCGCAATCGAGCGGAGCGATCTTCTGTCCGTCCAGACACGCCTCCGCGGCGCGGTTGTAATCGCCAATTGCTTCGTAATACAGCGCGAGAGCCATATATCCGTCAATGCAGCCGGCGTGATGGCAGAAGTCGCAGAGTGGACGGGCAAAAGCCTCGTCAATGCAGCGCTTGGCCTCGTCAAACTTGCCCATGGCAACGAGCAGATACGCCTTTTTCGTGAGATAAAGCGGCAGATAGTGCGGATCGTTGTCCGAAGACAGCACTTTCATTCCGTTCTCAAAAGCCTTGTCCAGTCCTTCGGTGATACCTAAATGCCTCCGGCATCCGACAGGGATGAAGCGATCCATAATGCTGTCCGGCTTGGCGGCGTAAAACTGTTCAATCCAGGCAAGCGCCTTTTTGTAGTTGCCGTGCAGGTAATAGTAATTGGAAAGGTGGCGCATACGGTCGCTGTTGTCCTGGGAAATGGATTTCACAGCGGAAAGCCATTTGCGGTCGCTGCCTGTCGCCATGCAGTAATCCTTGAGCTGGGTGTAGTAGCTGTCGCCCATCTTCTCTTTGTACTTTTTCAGCAGCGAGAAGAAGGAATCGGTGTCTCCGGCGATGAGGAACATTTCCACAGCCGAAGTCAGATCGTCCACTCTGTCGAATTTCTCGTACAGCGCCAGGGACTCGCCTGCCGATTCGGCGCATCTTCCCATGCGTGCCAGAATCTGCGCAATCAGTCTGCCGGGGTAGGGTGAATTGCCGTCCGCCAGCTCCGCGTATTTCCGCGCGGCTGCCAGCGCGTCCTCGTACCTCCCGCAGCGCATCAGCATCTTGGCGTAATCGCTGTATGCCCGTTTGCTGTCCGGCTCAAGCTCCAGCGCGGTTTTGAAATGTGCCTCGGACTCGTCGAACTGTTCCAACGCGCTGTAGCAATTGCCCTGCATGATCTGACAGAAAGTGTTGTCCGAGCGTTTTTCCTGCTGCTGATAGAAGGAGAGCGCCGTCGGGATGTCGCAGAGGTCATAATAATATATACTGCCCATCTTTCCGCATACCGTTGCATGACGCGGGTGTTTTTCATATACCGTGCGGTAACACGCCAGACCTTCCTCGTGTTTGTTGAGCATTTCGTCGAGGACATAGCCCTTGTTGATTAGCAGCGGCGCGTAGTCTCCGCGGGTGTCCAGTCCTCTGTCGATGACGGCGAGAATCTCATTGGGGTCGGCGTCGTGGTTCAGCATCCAGATCGCCATATCGTTGCAGACCTCCCAGAGGAACGGACAGTCACATTCTCCCTTTTCTGCGGCGTCGAGGATTTCCTGCCAGAGCGCCTTGGCTTCGTCCTCCTTGTTCTCCTTCTCCATGAGAATCAGTGAATCGCAGTACTTCATGCCCTCGGTTTCAATGTTGTTTTCTCTGAGAAGGTCCAAGATTTCCTTCGCGTCGTCGTATTCCCCATACATAACGAGAATGCGGGCGCGGAAGACGAAGCTGCCCGCGTCCTTGTCCAGTTCAATGGCACGACCGAAGCTGTCAAACGACTCCTGCATATTGCCCTTGTTGTAATGCGCTATTCCGAGCATGTGATAAGCAATGGCGGCGGGTTTGATCTGCACCATTTTCTCACAGGTCTTCACCGCTTCATCGTAATTCTGCATGGCGGTCAAAATCAGAAAACGCTCGTGATAGATGCGGTATTCATCCGGTTCGACTGCTATCGCTTCATCGTTCTTCTTCAAAGCCTCGTCGTAGCGCTTCAGATCGTACAGCGCGACACATTCCATGGTGGCAATGTCGCCGAGCTTGTTCTTGCGGCGCTTTTCCTCCTTGGTTTCGCCCTCGGGCAGCTTTTCCACGAATTCACGCCAGATCGCTGCGTGCCGGAGACAGCCCTCGTGATCGCCGGTGGACTGGCAGAGCTTGGTGTGGATGTTTTCATAATCGCAGCGGTGGGCGATGTCCTCCGGCGCAGGAACGTCCATGACCTCCTTCGCTTTGGGTTCCTCATCGTTCTGGAAGAGACACCACGCGTATTCGTAACGGTTTGTAAAGTCGTCCGGGTTTTCTTTCAGAATGGTTTCGTACTGCTCCATGACCTTTTTGTTGGCCTCGCTCAGTCCGTTGCGTATCGACATGTTGAAAGGAATGGCTTCGTTCAGCTCCATGAAAAGGTCTTTTGCCGCCTTGTAATCCCCGGCTTCCATGAGAGCCTGCGCCTTGTGATAGCGCATGTTGTTGTTGTTCGGCTCGGCTTCAAGGATTCTGTCGTATAGCTCGATGGCGGCGGCATTTTCACCGCGTGTGGACAGCATATCGGCGTAAAATCCCGAAATGTCGGTGCAGTTGGGATATTTTTCATACAGCGCTTTTGCCCGTTCCACCACATCGTCCGGTGCGGCCTTTCCCTCGGCGCGCATAAAGTCGTAACGGATGTGCAGCAGTTCGCCGAAGGGATGGATGATTCCCGTCTTGTCGAGATCGGCCAGCGTCGCCTGCGCGTTGTCGAGGTCGTTGGAAAGAATCTCCTCACGCGCCTTGAAGTAGAGAGGGAAGAAAGGGTCGATATCGCCGGTGTTCTGCGGGAGGAACATCTCGTATGCCACATTCGGCTCTGACTCAATGCCGCCGATCACCGCGTTGTCAATAAAATCCTTGGGGAATTTTTCGATTAATTCATTCCTGCGGTTCCGAAGGTCAAAGGTTTTATCCAGCAGCTGCCAAACGGACTGAGGCATGTGCCAGTGATCCATCAGGTATACCAGCAGCGCCTCCAGCGCGTCGGCACGGGAATCCAGGCTGTCAAACAGCGGATCGCTGAGAAGTTCCTTCCATTTTTCAACGTCACAGCGGTCGGCGATGGGCGTGTAAACCTCGTTCAGCCTGCGTGTCCAGCGCTCAATGGGAGTCAGCTCGCCTTCCGGCTTTTCCGTTTCTTCCTGCTTTGCGTAGCGCAGCGCTTCTTCATATTCCGCACGCAGCGCCTTGAATTCCTCCGGCTTGTCCTCTGGATTGACCAGCGGCAGCTTTTTGCGGTAGGCCTCGTTGATTGCGTCGATATCCTTTGTCTTTTCTATGCCTAAATTAGTCCAGAATTCCATGATGTTGTGTTCCTCCTGTTGTTTCTGTGCAGATGTATCTCCTTTTGAAAATACACCTCACGATACAATTTAGCTTATTGAATAAATTATATCATAAAAAAAGCGGTTTGTAAAGAATGACCTCCAAGAAATAAAAACGGCGTACCGGATGCTGCCGAAGCACCGGTACGCCGAAAGGCTATTCATTTGAAGCTGTGACAACGCTGAATCCTGCGGCGCGCAGCAGACGGTTGTAGACCGCCATCCCAACGCCTTCCGTCGAAGGGCAGCGGGCGTAGACTCTCTCGGCGCCCTGTTCGTCAAGCTCACGAAGGGCAGTGAAGAGCCTGTGCGACTGCGTGAGGGAGTCGTCCTGTTTTCCATAGGTCACGCAATGCAGCGGTATGACGCACTCTTCACCGTCAAAGCAAAGGGCAAATGCATTTTTGCCCCCATCGTTTTCCGACGTTTCTCTGGTCACATGTCGGACAAATCCGTCGAGCGAACCCTTTACAATGGTTACCTCCGCCTTGGGACTGTAATGCTTGTACTTCATGCCCGGTGAAGCCGCCTGGACGCCTTCTTTCAGCTGTCCTAAAACCGCGTCGTCAATTTCCAGTTCGCCGAGTACCTCACGAAGCTCCTCCGGCGTGACGGCACCGGGACGAAGCAGCCTCGGCACAGGCGTTGCGAGGGTCACGACGGTGGATTCCACGCCGAAATTGCATTCCCCTCCGTCCAGCACCGCGTCGATTCTGCCGCGCATGTCGTCCATTGTGTGCCGTGCGCAGGTCGGGCTGGGACTGCCTGAGAGATTGGCGGAAGGCGCGGCAAGCGGAACGCCCGCGGCGTCTATGATTCTGCGTGTCGTGCGCATGGAAGGAAACCGCACCGCGACGGTGTCCAGTCCCGCAGAAACCTCGTCCGGAATAATTCCGCTCTTGGGAAGGATGATGGTCAGAGGACCCGGCCAGAATGCCTGTGCCAGCGCTTTGGCGTTTTCCGGGATGCTTTCCACCAGACGGCTCCACTGCTCGATGTGGGAAATATGCACGATCAGCGGATTGTCCTGCGGACGTCCCTTCGCTGTGAAGATCTTGGCGACGGCTGCGCCGTCGAGGGCGTTGGCGGCGAGTCCGTAGACCGTTTCGGTGGGAATTGCCACCAGTCCGCCGCTGTGAAGTATTTCTCCGGCTCGGAGAATGTCCTTCTTTGTGTTTTGCAAAAGTAATGTTTCCATGTCGTTAAATGAAGTTCGCTCCCGTTATCATTGTGTCAGAGATTATTTGATGAGTTCCTCTCCGATAATGCGCCATGCGTTCAGATCGAAGGTGTCGGTGCCTCTGAAGCCTATCCATGTGATGTTGAAATACTTTCTGATATCGTTGTCGTAATCCCCTATCACGTTGTCTCCGGGCTGGGCGATATAATGATTGTCTGTGTTTTTCGCTTCGGAACTTATTTTTTTGCCGGTAAACGGGTTGACAGGATCCTTGACCGTATCCTGAAAGGCGAGTGTCGGCGTATCGGCGTTTGTCATGAAGGTGTCGTCAAAGGTGAGTTCAGTGCTTCCGAAGTCCTTGACCAGCAGCAGCGATTTGAATATCATGACGTCGTTGATGCCGACGCCCTTGTAGTCCGGATGTTCCTGGAATCGCTCGTCGTTGAGATAATCCAGGTGTCTTCCGTGATCGGAAACGATGATGATCTTTGTATTGTCATACACGCCGTTCTCGCGCAGGTAGTCAAACCATCTGCCGAGCTTCATCATGGCAGCCATGTTGGCCTGGTAGTGTATCAGCTGATACGAGTTTGTAAACTGCATTGTTTTGCCGTTGGCCTGTCTGGCTGAGCCGAGGGATGCTTCGTATGCTCTGTTATCCACAGCGTCGGCAGGTTCGTACTCCGGTTCCTGCAGCATCATTGGCTCATGAGTCGTGTCGTTGCTCATCATCAGAAAGGTGTTTTTGCCTGTGTCGCTGATATTTGTAAGACCCGACAGATTGTCCAGCACGGCGCTTGCCTTGGCAAACTGTGAATTCTTTCCGTCGAATCCTCCGCTGGCCGTATACATGTCAAAGATGTTCTGAACCATGGATGACTTTTCAGACTGATTGTAATTGCCTCTGTTGTACATCGTCATATGCAGCACGACAGGGGAAATGCGGAACAGGCTGTAAGCGTAGAAGTTTCTGTTGAGCATCCTGTCGGTTTCCTCAGAACCGTAATCAATGGTGAATTTGCCGAAGGTTCTGTATTTTTTGATGTCCGGGTACTCATCGTAGATACTCAGATCAGGATACCACCGTGCACCGGCGTAGGTCGGGTCACAGACCGTCGTTTCGTATCCGTTCTGTGAAAAGAGCAGGGGCATCACCTTGAGTGCCTGGTCCTGTTTTTTGGCGATGGAAAGATCGGTTCGCTTATCCATTTCCTCGGGAATGTATTCATAGCCTCCGTAGAGTCCGGATGCGCCGACAAGTGTAGTCGCTCCGTATGAGATTGTGTTGGGATAATAGGTAAATCCCGCAAACTGACGTTTCAGATCCGGCTTTTCCTCAATCAGGTAGGGAAAGAAATCCGAAATGCCGCGGTCAAGCATCAGCACGATTACGTTCTTGCCCTTTTTGTCGAGCGGAAGATGGATGTCGGAAGCGGAGGAATGGGATGTGTTTTCGGATGAAATTGTTTTGTAGAGCCTATTATAGCTTTTCTGTATCGATAACACATTTCCGCAGGACATGATGAGCATAGCGGCACAAACCGCAATGCTGACCGAGGTGATGACAGCCTTGCTCTTTTTTATCAGAAAAATCAGCACTGCGGAAATGGCCGCAAGAGCTGCCGCGTTGACGGCGTATTCTCTGACCGAGTTTATGAAGATAATGTCGTATTGCAGCATTGCGGACATATTGCCGTAGTTTTTGCCGAAGAACATATAGTTGATGATCGACGTGCCTGACACGACCACCGAGACCACGGAGGCAATTTTCTTGGCGGAGGGTGAAGCAAGCCGGTAGAAAACATTCATCCAGATCAGGAAGGTGCCTGCTGACAGAGCCGTCGAACTGAGCAGAAACCGCAGCGGCGAACGGACGTCGGTTAAATCCATGAATTCATCGGGGGACGCTGAAATGACGGACGATGGAATGAGCAGTCCCGTCAGTATCGTCATAATAATACAGCAGATGACAAATACGGCATTGTCCGATTTCTCCGGTGCCTTGACGCTGAATCTGTGTCCCGATTTTTTGAGGAATAAATACACCGGAAGAGGGAGAAGCAGGACAAACAGAGCCGCTGTGACCAAATGCTGTATACGCGGAGTGGGAAATTGGATGACCCACATGACCAGGGGAAGCAGCACGCCGGAGAGTCCGGTGCATAACGCACACAGCACGAGCTGGGGATTCCTGATTTTGTAAAAGATGTTTTTAATCAGAGAAAACAGGTTGTTGAGCGTCCAGTAAAAAACCAGACCGGACGGGGAAGTGTAGAGCAGCACGAGGAAGATGAGCGCCATTCCGTAGAGCTGTATCTTGCTTTTGAGCGGCATCCCCCTGGTGTAGATCATTCCGGAGACGATGTTGATGGCCGTCATGAGAATCGGAAGCAGGTTGATGTGAATACCCGCGATATGCAGCATCCCGTCCGGCAGTCCGAGATCAGCGATCGGTCCGAAGGAACTGCCCTTGATCAGATCAAGTTCCGAGAGAAACTTGAAGGCGGCGATGAAAAACGGAATCTCGAGCAGCAATGAAACCGAGCCGCTCAGTGCGTAATACGGCTTATAGTTGTTCTGACGGTAATAGGTCTGGAGCATCATGAACCGTTCGTCACCCTTGAACACCTTCTTGATATGGTCGATGCCGGGTTTCATCTTTTCGAGTCTGACACGTTCTTCCTCCTGCATGGCGTCCGCACGCCGGTAAAGTGGCAGTATCAGCAGGTTGATCGCAAGGCTCAGGGCGATGATGGACGCGCCTTCGTTATTGAGCATGCGGAACATAACCGAATAGACGAGGTCGAAAAGCAATATCAGCGGACCGAAGATGAGGTCGTAAATAAATGTCAGTATGCTCATGCTTCCGTAACCTCTTTTGTATCGGACTGCTGAGCCGCTTCGGGCTCTGACGTCTTTTCGGATGCAAGCAGCTTTTCCCTTTTATCCATCAGGTAATCCACCGCAAGGGAAGCGGAATGGCCTATGTTGGCCCATGTGTCGGAACGTGCGCGTTCCCTTCCTTCGGCAAGCTCGGGAGCGTGGAGACAGCCGTCTATCAGATCGCCTACCTTCTCAAAGTTTTCGGTTGTCAGCTGTCTGCCTATCTTAGGCAGAATGGAGAAGGTCCACATTTCGTCCTTCAGCCACCAGGCGTCGTAGGGACCCTTGTCAAAGGAAGTGTCGGCGTAGATGATGGGCTTGTCAAAGACCAGCGAGAAGTCGAAAATGACGCCGGAGTAATCCGAAATGAGGATGTCCGAACGGCGCAGCACTTCGAAGTTGTCGTTGCTGCTGTCCCATTCGAGCCTGTCGTCCGACGGGTACCGGTTCATCAGCGCGTCGAGCATTTCCTTTTCGGACGTGTAGGACTGCGGGTGCGGGCGGATGATGATATGATAGCCGGTGTTGAGCAGTGCGTCGATCATTCGGGAGCCGAATTTGTTGAGTATGCTGCTCGGGCCCCACGAAGGTGCGAGCAGGACGGTCACGGGATGCTCTGGAAGCTCTCCCGCCTGCTGCAGCCTTTCCCTGAGCGCGTCCATGTGGGGAAGTCCGATCATCGGAAGCTCCTTTTCGGGCAGATGGCGCAGTTCCTCGAGCTGACGCACCTGCTTGGCCTGGTAGTCGCCCGATGTCATGACTGCGTCGTAGTAGTCGATGCCGAACATTCTGTAGGCGGTCACGTCGTTGGCGGCGTGAAGGATGTGTGCGTACCATTTGACGTCGCGGGAGCGTTTCCACTGGTAAACGTCAACACCGGGCGTGCTCGAAAGCACGACGTCGGCTTTGAGCATATTCATGCGTGCGAATGCACGGTTGCCTTCGCCGATGAACTGGGCGGTGACATGCTCGTACTGTTCGCTCAGAGCTGGATCGTCGGGGGAAGCCGTCAGATAGACCGCTTCCTGACCGCGTTTTTCAAATTCGTCGCAAATGGGCTTGAATATGTTCCAGTAGCGCTTGCTGTCGGTGAAAATGGCAAAGGGCACGTTGTCGCTCTCGGTCTTTTCCTGCTTTCCGAGGCTGAAAATGAAGCGCAGCTTCATGATGGAATTGCGCAGGAAATAGGCTCCCGCGCTGAGTACGCCGATGAGTATGGTAAAAAGCATGCTTCCCGTGCCGGGGTCAATGTAGATGAAGTTGAAATTCGGAATCATTTTTTTACTCTCCTGTGATGATAATAATCGGGAATACGCTGACTGAGTTCTTTCTGAACATCAGCTTGTTCAGCGAATCGCCCGGATAATTGTTCCGCTCTGCGCATCGGAAGCTAATGCAGACTGCTTCCGATTCCGCGCCAGGCGTTCAGGTCGGAGGTGTCGTTGCCCTTCAGTCCGATCCATGTGAAGTCCTCGAAGACGGTGGCTTTTTTGCTGTATTCGTCCGGGTTGGAGGTGGGTGCGCCTGCAATGTAGTGTTCCTTTTCGTTCTTTGCGTCGGAGTTGATTTTGTTGCCTGTGAAGGGATTGACAGGGTCTTTGATCAGTCCGTCAAAGGCGAGAGTCGGCGTGTCGGCGTTGGTCATGAAGGTGGTGTCGGTCGTCAGCTCGGTGCTGCCGAAATCCTTGACCAGGAACAGCGGTTTATATCCCATTGTGTCGTCGAGCATGATGCCGTTGAAGGTTTCGGGAATGTTCTCTTTTCCGTTTGTGATGGTGTGACCGTCCAAGACATAGTCGAGGTCTTTCCCGTGGTCTGCTGCGATAATGATTCTGGTGTTGTCGTAAAGTCCCTTTTCCCTCAGATAGTCCAGCCAGTCTCCTATGCGGAGCAGTGACGCAACGTTGCACTGGTAGTGCTTGATCTGCTTGACGGTGGTGAGGGTAAGTTCGCTTCCGTCGGCGGCTTTTCTTACGCCGTGCTTCTTTTCATATTCGCGGTTGTCGATCTGCTCCGATGGTTCATATTCCGGTTCCTGAAGCATGATGATGTCGTGCGTGCTGTCGTTGGCCATCATACAGAAGGTATTTTGACCGGTGTCGGTGACCACTGTGAGATCGGACAGCTTTTTGAGAACGTTGTAGGAGCCGATGAATGTCGAATCGGCGCTGTCAATGCCGCCGCCTTTTGCGGTATACAGATCCAGAACCGCCTGCGTGGATGTCTTGGAACTGTGATGATAAGCACCTTTGTTGTACACCTCGCTGTGCAGGGCAACCGGAGAAATACGCATGATGCTGTAGGCAAAGAAATTCCGGTTGCGCAGCGAATCGGTCAGTCCGGTATCGTGATCGTCTGTAAATCTGTTTTTGAGAATGTACTTTTTGATATCCGGATAATCGTCGTAAATGCTGAGATCGGAATAGACGCTGAATCCCGCAAAGGGCGGATCAAAGACCGTCACTTTGTAGTCGTTGTCCGAAAATATCGCGGGCATCAGTTTGAGCGATTCGGTCTGTTTTTCTTTGAGTGTGCTGTCTGTGCGTTTGTTGATGTTTTCCGGCGTGTATTCATAGCCGCCGAACAGTCCGGGAGAACCCAGCAGGGTGATGTTGCCGTAGGAAATGGTGTTGGGATAATAGGTGAATCCCGCTAACTGCTCCTTCAGCTGGGGCTTTTCTTCAATAATGTACGGGAAGAATTCGCATACCGCGCGGTCAAGCATGATCACGACCACGTTTTTGCCGCTTTTGTCAAGCGGAAGTTCGATGCCGCCGTTGGATGTAAAGCTGTCCAATGTTTTGCTGATCCTTTTGGCTTCCGTGTTGATAGAGAAAATATTGAGGCACGACATGATCAGTATGGCTGCGGACATGGCAATGGCTACCGAACGCAGCACGACGGGAAATTTTTTCCAGATCAGATAAATAGCGGTTCCCAGCGCGGCAATGACTGCAAAATTGATGAAGAAGGCAGAAGTGGAGGGGTTAGGCGCATCGTCGTATTGCAGCATAGCCGTCATATTGCCGTAGTTGTTGCCGAAGAACATATAATTGACCGCGCCGCACCCAGACAGCACGGCAAGGGCAATGCTGAATCTTTTCTGTACCTTCTGGGATGACAGACGGTAGAAAATATTCACCCATATCATGAAGGTACCGGCGGCAATTGCAAAGGAAGCCGCAACATAACGCAGGGGATTCTGATAATTGAAACGGCTGACAAATTCGCCGGGAGAGGCGTTGATTACGGCGGAAGGAATCAGCACGCCGGTCAGTATGGTGAGAAATACGCAGCAAATGATGAAGATGGCATTCTGCGAACCGTTTGATGTGTTGGCGATGGGCTTTCTCGCAAACTTTGAGCCGTATTTCTCCTTGATCTTATAGTAAGGAAGTATGAAAAAGAGCGGAAGCAGGCAGAGAACCACAAACAGCTGCTTTTTGGGGGTGATCATGGGCCTGATGAATACATACGTCATCAGAATGCTGCCCAGTGCAAAGCAGGAGATTCCCAGTGTCCGCATGGGGTTTTTTAGCTTGTAGTAAATGTTTTTGCCGAGTGAAAAAAGGTTGTTCAGCGTCCAGTAAAAGACCAGACCGGAGGGCGAATCATACAGCAGCACAAGGAATATGAGCGCCATGCCGTAGAGCTGGATCTTGCTTTTGAGGGGCATTCCCTTTGTGTAGATCATTCCGGAGATGATATTGATCAGCGTCATGAGGATGGGAAGCATATTAATGCTGATTCCTGCCACCGTCAGCAATCCGTCGGGCTGCCCTAAGTTCTTGATAATCTTGAATGTGTTGCCTTCAAGCAGGGTCAGATGGGATAAAAAGTCATATGCGCCGATGAAAAAAGGAATTTCCAACAGCAGCGAGAGGGAGCCTTTCAGCGAATAATACGGCTTGTAGTTGTTCTGCCTGTAATAGGTCTGCAGCATCATGAAGCGTTCGTCGCCCTTGAACACTTTTTTGATGTGGTCGACACCGGGCTTCAGTTTTTCCAGCCTGACACGCTCTTCTTCCTGCATGGCTTCTGCACGGCGGTATAGAGGAAGCACGAGCAGGTTGACCGCGATACTCAGAGCGATGATTGATGTTCCGACACGAATGGTCGCCGTGTAAAACAGCGAAAAGATCGTGTCAAAAAGCAATACGATCGGACCGATGATTAGATTGTAAATGAACGTGAAAATATCCATGCACTTCTCCTCTTTTACAATAAGTATGAATATCTATGAACGGTTGTACCGTTCTGCGAAACTAATCCAGCCTGTTTCCGATGCCGCGCCAGGCACTCAGGTCCGACGTGTCGTTTCCGGTGAATTCTATCCATACGAGATCCTTCAGCGTGGTCTCGCTGTCGCTGTAATCGGTGGGATTCCAGGTGTTGGTGCCGGCGATGTGATGTTTCTTTTCGCCCTTGGCGTCGGTGTTGATCTTGTTGCCGGTAAACGGATTGACCGGGTCGTCGATCAGCCCTTCAAAAGCAAGCGAAGGTGTATCGGCGTTGGTCATGAAGGTGTAGTCGGTTGTCAGCTCGGTGCTGCCGAAATCTTTGACCAGCAGCAGCGGCTTATAGGCCATGATGTCGGAATAGTTGATCCGGTTGTCATCCGACGGAATTTTATCGTCTCCGTCGGTGATCTTCTCTCCGAACAGGAAATCGAGGTCCTTTCCGTGATCCGATACGATGATGATCCGGGTGTTGTCGTACAGACCGTTTTCTCTGAGATAATCCATCCA
>ONID01000172.1 GCA_900317765.1 uncultured Eubacteriales bacterium
ATTCTGGAAATCGACAACGTCAAGCGGTGGATCGGTATCGGCGTGGACGATAAGGATATGCCTGAAGCCGCGTGGCTGGTGCTGCTGTACAAGCCGAAGGAGGGCGCGCTCGACAACGCAGGCGGACTGGCTGACGCGGCGGGGGTTGACATCAGCGGCGTGCTGGACTATGAATTCCCTGTCATTAATCCCATTTCCGGCGGCAGGGATCCCGTCAGCATCATCAGCGAACTGGTGGTAGGGATCGACATCAACATTTTCAGCAATGTGAGTGCTGTCCCCAAGCTGGCAATCGGCAGAGCGACCAAGGACGGCGGCTGGAAGGTGCATTATGTTGTCAGCAAGTACACATGCGGTATTCCCATGGAATTCAAGGGCGCTGAGCTGGGCAGCGAGATTCTCCGGCAGGTTGTCAAATACCTCACCGGCTTTGACAGCCCTGTGTCCTACAATCCCTTCCAGAATTATTTCAGCATACCGACCAAGGCAATACGCACCTTCGGCGGCATCACCGACCCGAAGGATCTTCTCGACCTCTCCAAGCTGTCGGGAGCCGCCAGGGAAAAAGCGGAATCGCTGACAATGGACGATATCCGGAATTTCGGCCCCGAAACCCTTCTTGACGACTGGCGGCTCATGACAAACGTCATCAACGTCAAGATCGACTTTGATCCGGATGATGACGATGAGCCGGACAAGGTGAAGGGCGAGAAAATCTGGGAGGGCGACAATCCCGACGACCGTCCCGACAAGCTGTTCATCCACGTCAGGAACGGCGACGGCGATGAATTGGAGGGCTCGCCGGTCGAGCTGAAGAAGTCCGATTTTGCCGGTAAAAACACTTGGGAATGGTCGCTGACGCTTGGCAAGGACGACGCAAAGGACGATCTCATCGTTTCAGAGGAATACCCGCAGGATTACGCCCACAAGGACAAATACCTGCTGGAGGTCAAGGGCTTCACGCTGACGAACACCTGGCATGAGGACGCGCCGGACACCGTTACTGTCTACGGGCAAAAAACATGGAACGACCGTCAGAACGCCGACGGACTGCGCCCCGAAAAGATCATTATCCACCTCTTGGCCGACGGCGAGAAGATCAGCTTCGTCGAAACCTCCGAGGCAGGCGAATGGAAATGGATCTTCGCCCATCTTCCCCGCTACAAGACCGCGTCCGGCTCGGGCGGACAGACGGAAATTGTCTACACGATTTCCGAAGACCCCGTGGAGGGCTATGAAACCGAGCTGAACGGCTATTCTGTCATCAACACCCACAAAGCAGGCAAAACAACCGTCACTGTCAATAAAAAATGGAACGACGGCGCGGATGCCGATGACATCCGTCCCAATTCCGTGACCATCCGGCTGCTGGCGGACGGCGAATTTACCGGCCGCACGCTGGTGCTTTCCCCCGTGAGAAATTGGACGGGCGCGTTTACCAACCTTCCCGCCAAAAGCGGCGGCAAGACAATCGAGTACACGGTGGAGGAAGTGCTGACCGTTGTGATCACCGGCGTGGACGCGAAAGGCACCTACGCGGTTGAAATCACCGCCAGCGGCAACAGCTTCACCGTCACCAATACCCACACGCCCGTGAACCAGAACATCGAGGGCGCAAAGACATGGGACGACAGCGATAACGCGGCGGGCAGGCGTCCCGACAGCATCACCGTCCGGCTGAAAGCCGACGGGGAGGAAATCGCCTGCAAGACCGTCACTGAAGCCGACGGGTGGCAATGGACTTTCTATTCGCTCCCCATTTTCGACAACGGCAGAAGAATTACCTATACGATCACCGAAGACGCCGTGGAAGACTACACCGCGCGGATCGACGGCTTCAACGTGACCAACCGCTATACGCCCGGCAAGACGCAGGTCAGCGTCACAAAGCATTGGGATGACCGCAACAACCACGACGGTATCCGTCCGGATTCGGTGACGATCAAGCTGCTGGCCGACGGCGTGGAAACGGGAGATATGCTTGTGCTCTCCTCCGAAAACAATTGGACAGGCGTTTTCTCCCATCTCGATGAGAAGCGGAACGGCGCGGCGGTGGTTTACACGGTTAATGAGGTGCTGACAGACGTGATTACCGGCACCGACGGCGAGGGAACCTATTCCGTCGACATCACCGGCAGCGCGTCCGCAGGCTTCTCCGTGACGAATAAGCACACGCCGACCCGCGAAGAGCCTGTGACATACCGGATCACCTATAAGCTCAACGGCGGCACCTTCGATGGCAGCGAAGCGGACATTGTGGAAATCTACGATTTCGGGACGGAAATTTCCATTCACAAAGCACCGGTGAGAAAGGGATACACCTTCGATTACTGGAAAGGCTCGGAATATCACCCGGACGACGCCTACACCGTGACCGAGGATCATACCTTCATCGCCCAGTGGAAAGCGGACAGTCCGCCTCCCGATCCTCCAGACCCTCCAGACAAACCAGATAAGCCGGACAAACCAGACACCCCCGGCACCGGTGAAACCGCTTCGGGCATTACATACAGCCTTGCCCTGATGCTGATGGCGGCATACGGCGGTGTGTACGCGCTCCGGCGCAGAAAAGACGTTTTTTCCGAAGACTGACGGATCATCACGCCTCTTGCGGTTCTGCCACTCATGATTCGCGGCGGCTGCGGGATTCATTCAGAAAATGATCTCCAAGCCGCGGATCAATGGCATATAAATATAAAAAATTCCGGCGGAGTATTTTACTTCGCCGGAAATATACAACTATTTATTTTTCTGAAAGGAACATCCGCCATGAAAACAAAATCCATCGCAAGATTCCTCTCTCTGGCTGTCGCGTCCGGTCTGCTGATGACCATGCTCGTTGGCTGTCTGGACAACGACAGCCGGACAAAGCAGGACGTTTCCTCCACCGTTTCCGAAGCCGCAGCGGATACGGGGCGGAAGGACGGCGAACGCTTTGAAGATGTCATTATCCTTGAGGGCGAGGAAGAAACCGTACGATACGAACACGTCAGGAACGAGAAAATCGGGTTTGAGCTGGACTATGAATACGAATCGCTCAATCGGATGACCGGAGAAAATTACGAAAAATACGTATCGATCTACGACGACGCCAAAAAGCCGGACAATTATCTCGAGGTGACTTATTCCTCCGAAAAAGCCGACAGCACGGTCAAAACCGTCAAGACCGACCTTTCCAAGAAGTACGAAACCTTTAAGGAAGAGACTTGGGAGCTGGACGGCGCGGGTCAGTGCCAGCGCATCAACGCGACCGGCGGCAAGGGAAAGACGGCCAGGGATTCGCTCCAGACGGTCACGATTATCCCCGCGGGCGACGGATGTATCGTGGCCGCCGCCCACTATACCATCGAAAGCGCGGAGGGCTTCGGGGCGAGGTTTTCCAAAATTGTCAACACCCTGTCGGTGATCAATTGACGAGCATAGCGTTTTTCTCTCGCTTTTGACGGTGTTTTTGCCTGTTTATGCACGCGGTATACCTGTCGGTGATCAACCGATAAACACGCCGGTTAAGCAGAACCCCCGGTCTTTTTGCACCTGTTTGACACAAGAAGACCGGGGAAATGTCTGAGGCGTTTGGTTCCACAAGCATTTCAGGCGTTTTACAATATCCGGAGGCCACGGAGTCAGGTGAAACTCAAAAAAATATCGGAATTATCAAAGGAGTTTTTTCGATGAATAACATCCTGTTCAAATTTATCAGCGCTTTGCTCTCCATAAGTCTGGTCTGTTTCTGCTGCGGCTGCGGCAAGGACAGCGGCACTGCTTCATCCGGCAGGCGTGAGAACCAAGAAATCATCGAGGAAATCGCCGTTTATTACGGCACTTACGGCGACAAGGCAGGCAAGACCCTTGCTGAGAAG
>ONID01000007.1 GCA_900317765.1 uncultured Eubacteriales bacterium
AGACAACCGGGCGAATCAAGGAGCTTTTGCGCGGGTACATCGGGTTTGACCCGGTGGTGACAGCGCAATGAAAGGAAGTGAAGCATCTGGAGAGCATAAGGAATTCGCTGCGAAAGGGAAAGATAGGAGAGCTGCTGTTTTCGCCCGAACAATCCGAGCGCAGACTGAAGCTGCTGATAGCGGCGGGATTCGCAGCGATCGCACTGCTGTTCCTGTCGGATTACTTTCAGAGCAGCGGCGCGAAGAATACATCGGCGGAACCGGCGACCTACACGGCGGCGGAGACAGACTATGAAGAATACACAGCCCGGCTTGAAAGCCGCCTGACCGAGTTGATTTCATCGGTGGACGGCGCGGGAAGCACGAAGGTAATGGTGACGCTGGAATGCGGCACGGAATACGTCTACGCCAGCCGGCAGAAATCGACCTCGGCGGTCTCGGAGAATTCCAATCCCGACGGGAGGGTCAGCCGGGACGAAAAGCGCAGCGGAGAGGAAAGCCTTGTGCTTGTGGACGCGGGCAGGGGAGAGGAACCCCTGATACTGAAGCAGCTCACGCCCACGGTAGCGGGCGTTGTGGTGCTGTGCAGCGGCGCGGACGACATAAGCGTGCGTCAGCAGATCGTCAATGTAGTGACGACAGCGCTCGGCACGAGCTCCAACCGAGTGTGTGTCACACGACTGGCATGATGAAAAAAGAAAAAAAGCAAAGCGCAGCGCCCCTCGCTGCAACGCACCACGACAAGCAACAGACCCGGGCGCAACAGAAGCAGTGTAAAACCAAGACAATCCTTGCCCCAAAAATGGAGAAAAGCCTGCGTTTTCAAATACTGTAAAGCCCTCGATTTACGCTATTCTTACACTTTAATAATCTTCAAATAATTATATGAAAAAAACGGAGGAAAAGCATCATGAAAAACGGAAAAAGACATGTGATTCTTGCGGGACTGGTGCTCGCGCTGGGTACGGCGGTCTATCTCAACTGGCAGTTTGCGCCGACCGAGAGCTTTCTTGTGCCCACGAAGTCGAACGTAACCCGCTCGGATTTAGGCAAGGCGGAATTCGTATCGGCGGACGTGAACGCCAACCCCGCGGCGAAACAGAACGGCGCGCTTGCCGAGAGTCGTCTCAACCGGCAGACCGCCCGCGACAAGGTGCTCGACGAGCTGGAAAAGCAGCTGAAGGACACGTCAGCGGACGCGTCGACAAGGGCGCAGGCGCTGGAAGCCCGCACGCAGCACGTCAAGACCATCCAGCTGGAAAACACCGCCGAAACGCTCATCAAGGCAAAGGGCTTTTCTGACTGCCTGGTGCTGATCAACGGGGAAAAGGTGTCGGTGCTGGTACCGGAATCCGACGGACTGACAGCGGAGAAGGTGTCGATTATCACGGAAATCATCACCTCACAGACCGGCGCGGAGCTTTCCGACATCATCGTCACACCAGTCAAATAAGCCGCACAACAAAAAACGAGCCTGTTTCCTTCCGTCGTCGTCCGGAAAGAAACAGGCTCGTATATTTTTATCAAATTCAGTCTTCCTTTGGTATGTCGTAATCATCCATGATAAATTCTTCGAGGTCGTCAACGCTTTTTGCCTTCAACAGCTTTTCCGTCGGCACCATCTGATAGTAGTTGCCGGAGGTGTAAAAGTCGTAAAAATCAATGGAATATCCGAGCGCGCTGATTTCGCCTGCCAGTTCCATGGCACGTCTGAAAGACTCGGCTTCATCGGTGTGGAGGGACAAAACGATCTGCGTCGGAATGGGAATATTTTTTGCGTCAGCCTTCATGTCGAGAGAGAGACAGGCATCGATTTCTTTCTGTGCAACGCCTTCCACGAAGCAGGTGGCAAACCCGAATTCCTCTCCCAATGTGACTGCGTCAACGGTTATCTTTTTTTTGTCCAGATGTTTGTCGATCAGCGGGTCAACCTCCTGACGCAGCGCATTGTCAAGGCGCGTCTGCGTGTTGAAGAAATGCACGACATCGTCTTCGTAGGTATCAACGACCCCGCCTTCGTTCTCGCTGTAATACGCCCTGAAGCAGCCGTCCTCGCTTTCCGGGTCAATGATGCGGAAGGAATAGTTTCCCGTCTTGAAATAATAAAAAACAAACTGCCGAAACATCCCTCAAGGACATCCCGGCGGTCAGGATTGGATTTGTAAAGAGACGTAATCACCGGCTCAGCCCTGAAAACGCTCGGGTGAATTTCAGTCGCTGTCGAGGATTTCGGTGCTGCGGAAGCCGCGGCGGGTCTTTTCCTTCTCGACGTTCTCGGAGAGGATGTTTCTGAATTCACTGACGTGCTTAATGTTTTTGATTTCCAGATTAGGGCAGGTCTTATCCTGGGAATGAACCTCTATGGTGCCAAGGCCGAAGAGCTTCTGACCGAGGGAACGCTTCACGCTGATGTCCTGCACTCTGTAGAGAAGAATTTCTTCCTCATAGGTGTTGAAAAATCCCTTTTTGTAGATAAGATTCTTCGTAGTGATGGCGTATGTGGTAAAAGACCAAGGAAGAGCGAAAAATACGCGTCTCTTACGTTCCTTGATAAGTACCGGCTCCTGCTGAACCTGATTCTTTGCCATGTAAAATACCTCCTGAAAAACAATATGTATTTTGATTATCCGCATCAAGCCGAAAATCAAATATTGATTTAACTAATTATAACATAAGATAATGAAAATAACAACTGATTTTTACTAAATTTAATAAAAATGTTAAAAATGTAGAAGAATACCAGTGAAATTCGTCAAATTGCCCTGCACAGTACAAATCCGTCGCAAACCTCATCCACAACCGCCTGAATGATGCGACCGCTCAGATTCTCGCCGCGAACGCGGGCGGGGGTGTAATTCTCGGTGTAGCCCTCGAAGACACCCGGCTGAACCTCGCGTTCAGCGAGGATTTTAACATTTTTGCCGAGCTGAGACCGGAGAAAATCCGCTGCCGAAGCCGAGGTCGCTTTCATCATCTCCTCGCTGCGCAGGCTTTTGAGGTGTTCGTCCACCTGATCCGGGAAAGAATCGGCGCGCGTCCCTTTGCGTCTGGAATAGGCGAAGACATGCGCCCGGGCAAATCCGATTTCCTTTGCGAAGGCAACCGACTGTGCGAATTCCTCGTCCGTCTCGCCGGCGAAACCAACCATGATGTCGGTAGTGACGGAAGGGTTGTCGAAGGTGGAGCGGATTTTATCGCAGACGTGCCGGAACTGAGCGGTGTCGTAATGGCGGTTCATGCGTTTCAGGGTTGCGTCGCAGCCGCTCTGGATCGCCAGATGAAACTGCGGGCAGAATTCGGGAATGCCGGCAAGTCCCTCGATGAGCTCGTCGGGGGTGAGATCGGGTTCGAGAGAACCGAGGCGTACACGCTCGATTCCGTCGGCGGATGCGGCAGCCCTGACCGCCTCCAGAAGATCGGAGCCGATGTCGCTGCCGTAAGCCGAGAGATTGATTCCCACCAGCACGACCTCGCGGTATTTTTGCCCTATGCGCTGCGATTCCTCCAGAATATCCTCCACCGAACGGCTGCGCACACGTCCCCGGGCGTAGGGAATAATGCAGTAGGTGCAGAACCGGTTGCATCCGTCCTCGATCTTGATGAATGCGCGTGTGCGCTCGTTCATGCCGTTGATGGAGGACTCGCTGCCGTACAGCTTTCCGTGGGGCTTGATGTCAATGATCCGCTGGTGACTGCGCATGAATTTTTCTATGTAATCCACCAGACCGCCGCGGTTGGAATTGCCGATGATAATGTCGGCTTCCTCGATGGCCTGACACTCCTCGGGGAATGCCTGCGGCATGCATCCGGTGAGAATAATGACCGCGTCAGGATTTTCCCTCCTTGCGCGGCGAACGGTCTGACGCACCTTCTTGTCGCCGGTAGCCGTCACGGTGCAGCTGTTGATGATGAAAACGTCCGCCTGCTGTCCGTCGGCAGCCTGTTCAAAGCCATGAGCGAGAAGGGACTCCATCATGACCTGTGATTCATACTGATTGACCTTGCAGCCAAGCGTTGCGATTCCTGCCTTCAATGTTGTAGTTATCTCCTTTCAACTAAACTATTTCAATCGTACAGTTCGTCGAGCAAAGCGTAAAGCCCGTCGATCTTCTCCTGCATTTCGGCAGCCTGTTTTGTCAGCTCCATGATTCCGGCATAATCGGAGCTGACTTCGGGAAGCGTCATGCGCTC
Organism: uncultured Eubacteriales bacterium; assembly: GCA_900317765.1. Classification (GTDB taxonomy): domain Bacteria; phylum Bacillota; class Clostridia; order Oscillospirales; family Acutalibacteraceae; genus RUG762. The sequence goes on from ONID01000007.1 coordinate 4,192, forward strand.
GTTTAGTTCGGATAATTCGTTTTCCAGCCGTTCAATATCCTGTTCGGCATTTTCGATCTGTTTCTGACGCTTGCGTTCAGCGGCGGCAGCCTCCTTGCGCTGTTTGTAATCGCTCACGCGTTTTTCCTTTTCCGCGTTGACGGGAGCGGGAGAAGCGTCGCCGGAAGGCTGTGAACGTGCCGCGCGGTATTCGACAAAGGAGTCGTAATTGCCGACGTATTCGGTGACCGAGCCGTTGTCCATATAATAAATGCGGTCGGCGAGCCGGTTGATAAAATATCTGTCGTGCGACACCATGAAAATGGTTCCCTCGTAACAGGTGAGCGCCATTTCGAGAGCCTCGCGGGAGATGATGTCGAGGTGGTTGGTGGGTTCGTCGAGCAGCAGCAGATTGCAGCGGGAGAGCATGAGTTTGAGGATGGCAACCCTTGCCCTTTCGCCGCCGCTGAGGTCGCCGATGCTCTTGAATACGTCGTCCCCCTTGAAGAGAAACGCCGCCAGCGAGGAACGCACCTCCGTTTCGGTCATGCGGGGATATTCGTCCCATACCTCATAGAGCACGGTCTTGGCATCGTGCAGCGACTCCTGCGTCTGGTCGTAGTAGCCGATGTCCACGTTGGAGCCGAGGGAGATATAACCCTTCGTGCCGCCGAGACGGGAGCACAGCATTTTGAAGAGCGTCGTCTTGCCGCATCCGTTGGGACCAAGCAGGAATACCCGTTCGCCCTTTTTGATGTCGATGCAGACGTCGCGGAATATCTCCTTCGCACCGTAGGCGAAGGAAAGGTCAACGCCTTTGAGAACGTCGTTGCCGCTCTCGTTCTTCACGGGGAAGTTGAAGCTGAAATTTTCCGGCAGCCGGTCCACGGCGACGAGCGTCTTCTTGAGACGTTCGATCTGTTTGAGCTTGCTCTCGGCGGTGCGGATGTTTTTCTCGCGGTTCCAGCGCCGCTGCTGTTCCACAATGCCCTCAATGCGCTTGATTTCGCGGGAGGTGTTTTCAAAGTGACGGATAGCAATCTCGCGGTTCTCGGCTTTTTTGTCGATGTAATAGCTGTAATTGCCGCCGTAGACGGTCAGTTTAGCGTTTTCCAGTTCAAATGTCTTGTTGGTGACCCGGTCGAGGAAATACCTGTCGTGGGAGATCACGATATAGGCGCCCCTAAAGGAACGCAGAAAATCCTCCAGCCATTCCACGGAAGAGATGTCGAGATGGTTGGTAGGCTCGTCGAGCAGCAGCAGGTTCGAGCCGGAGAGCAGCATTTTGCAGAGCTGCACCTTAGAACGCTGTCCGCCGCTGAGGGTGTAAACGCCCTGTGAAAGCTGCGCCTCGGTGAAGCCTAAACCGAGAAGCGCCGAACGTGCACGGCTTCGGTAAGTCAGACCGCCGCGGTCATTGAATTCCTCGGTCAGCCTGTGCTGTTCGTCGATGAGCGGACCGATGTCCCCCTGATTTTCAGAAATCAGCTCGCCGAGTTCAGCGAGCCGGCGATCGATTTCCTTCAGATCGTCGAAGACGGTAAGCAGTTCATCCAAAACGGTGCGGCTGCTGTTGATAGCGAACTGTTCGACATATCCCACGCGGGCGAGCTTGCTCTTTCCGAAGGAACCGGCGTCGGGCTGATACTCGCCGGTGAGCACCTTGAAAAGGCTGGTTTTGCCGCAGCCGTTCACACCGACAAGTCCGACATGGTCGCGTTCATCAATGAGAAAACCGACGTCGCCGAAAACATTGTGAGTGCCGAAGGAAAGTTCCAGCCCTGCGGCATTCAAAAGCGTCATTGCAATCCCCTTCTTTAAATAATCTGTATCGTCAAATTGTCCGTCTAACATCATAGCAAATTCCGCCAACAAAATCAAGAAGTATTTTCGTCACCCGTCATCAGTTATTGAAGGAAGACAAAGTCAGGCAGGAGGCAGGAGAGGTAGGAGGTAGGAGGTAGGAGGTAGGAGGTAGGAGGTAGGAGGTAGGAGGTAGAAAATACACTAAACAAACTGCAACATAATAAGAAATTCCCACGATAGCATTAGCAGTAAATCTCATTACAAGACAGCCGCATTCTGTCGAATTACTCACCTTATAGATTTATAATAAGACAATAAACATCGAAATAGCTCACAGGAATAGGAAATATTTTCACCAAATTCACAAAAATCCTGTCATAAGAAATTCCCACGATAGCATTAGCAGCTTGTCCTGAAAAGATTTTAAAAAGAAAATATATTCCCCACTCCCAATCTCAAACCCAAACCGCACCAAATCCAAAACCAAAAATCCAAACCCGCACCCAAAGCCCCAAATCCAAAACCCAAATCCCCACTCCCAATCTCAAACCCGCACCCAAAGCCCCAAAACCAAGCCCCAGCACCCGCTCCCCAAGTCCGCAAACCAACCGCCAAGACCCCGTGCGCGGATGGCGCAGCCATATCCAGCTCCGCGACGCGGGCAACGCACCAAAAGCCCGGAAGCGGGAAATGAAGCCCGTTTCCCAAGCGGCAAAAAGTTCGTCATCCACACCCCACTCTATCCAGCCCCCGCGCCCCTGCGCCGAGCCCAATTCCACCACCGCGCCAAAAATAAGCCAATAATCCCCATTCATCCATCAAAAAATAATCATATTATCTTTTACCTATTCAAAATACAGTTGCTTTTCTTATCCGACTATGTTAAAATAATCCTGTCAAAGTTTCCCCCTCAGTCGCAACCAATTACACGACAGAAAGCCATTCACAGCTGATCAGATGACAATGAAAATGAAAATGAATAAGATCAAAGAAGAAAAAGAAGAAAAGAAGGTCGAATATCTCGAACTGATCTATGACCTGGTATTCGTCTATGTGATCGGTAGGAATAATTCCCTGCTGCACCAGGTCACGGACGGATTTGTCGAGGGCAAGGTGTTTTTCGCCTATATCCTCTGCACGCTCACCATCATACAGATCTGGAGCTTTACGACCTTTTACATCAACATGCACGGACGGAACGGACTGAGAGATCACATTTGCCTGTTTATCAATATGTTCCTGCTGTACTTCATCGGAGAAGGAACGCGGTCCCACTGGGAGGAGTCCCTTTTGGAATATCATGTCGCCTGGGGACTGATCCTCGTCAATCTCGGCATGCAGTATTTTATCGAGCTGCGCAACCGCGGGGAACAGCCGGAGATCTACGCGCAGACCAGGCGAATGGGCATCGTGCTGATGACCGAAGCGGTCATGGTGCTGTGCACCTATCCGGTATATCGGGCGACAGGCATCTCCCTTGCGCCTGCGGCGGTGCTGTTCGGCATCATAGGGGCGATGGTTCACGGCAGCAAATCCACCGTCATTTTGGTGGACTTCGCACATCTGACGGAACGTGTCATGCTGTATGTGGTGTTCACCTTCGGCGAAATGATCATCGCCCTGGGCGGCTATTTTGAGGGCGGTGTGACAGTCAACTCGCTGTATTTCTCGGTGATGTGCTTCCTGATTGTGGTAGGTCTGTTCCTGAGCTACGGCACGGTGTACGACCACCTGATCGACCGGGAGATGAAAACGTCGGGACTTGTGTATCTGCTGATTCACATCTTCCTGATATTTGCCCTTAGCATCATCACCACGTCGCTTACCTTTATGCACAACGACGGGATTGCGCTGCTGCCGAAAATACTGATGCTGATCTTCTCCTTCCTGACCTATTACGGTTCCCTGTTCCTGACGCTCCGCTACAGCAAGACCAAATGCCGCCCCGGCATTCGCTTTGTGGGGCTGCTTGTGCTGGCGGCGGTCAGCTTCGCGGCACTGATGCTGCTGTTCAAAGACAGCAGCCATGTCCACATAGCCCTGTCGGCGGCGTATGTATGGGGCATATGCCTGCTGCTGCACCGTTTCAGAAAAAAGACCCTTGCGGAGCATCAATAAAAAAATAAAAAAATTTCAAAAAAAATAAAAAAACCCGGATTTCTTCAGATAATCTTCAGATGGCGGTGTTATCATTCAGACATAAGGCAAACGCCTGAACAACAACACCGCAGGAGGTCAAATCATCATGGAAGAAAACAGGAAGATCACAGTGCAGAACGAAACCGAAGAAACGGCAGCCAATCCATCGGACAAGCCCGGCAGGAAGAAGAGAGTATGGCCGAAGGTCGTGCTCTGGATATTCCTCACGCCGCTGCTGCTGGTCATCGTGACAGCCATCGTGCTGTTTGCCATACTGTACGGCAGAATAGCCACCGCAGCCAACGCGGAGCAGGTGGGACATAATCTGTATAAGGTTCACTACCGACAGGATTATTTTCTCGACAAAGCGCTTGACGCGGGCATCACGACCGAGCAGGATCTTCTCTCATTCATCAACCAGGAAATGTATTTCGGCTACGGAATAGACGCGAATATCGACAAGTACGCGTGCAGCGGCTTTATCTCCAAGACCGACGGCGGCAAATACCTCACGGGACGCAGCTTCGGACTGGGCGGAACGGATAAGCTGGCGGTCTATTCCACGCCTAAGGACGGATATGCGTCGCTTTCGATGGTGTCGCTCGACATGCTGGGCATCGGGGGAGAATACGGTCCCCAAGCGCTCAGCACATACGGCAGGATTGCCATGCTGGCAGCACCTTACATTCCCATGGACGGCGTCAACGAAAAGGGCGTATTTGCGGCGCTCATGGATCTGGAAACCGTGGAGATACACGACGACACAGACAGACCGGAACTTCTTGTGACGCTGGCGGTGCGGCTGATACTTGACCGCGCAGGGTCGGTGGACGAAGCCGTCGAGCTGCTGCGTCAGTATGACATTCACACAGGACACGGCTGGTCGCAGCACATCTTCATCACCGACGCGACAGGTGACGCCGCGGTTGTGGAATGGGAGAGAAAGACGGTGTTCGGAGAGAGAAATAAGAGCATCATGCACGTGACAAGAAGCAAGATGTGCACCAACTTCCCGCTCTACAAGTATGAAGGAAGGGAAACCAAGGGCGCCTGCGAGCGATTCGATGCGATGACGGACTCTCTCGAAGGCAAATCGGAGATCACCCACGAATACGCGATGGATATCCTCGAACAGGTCTATCAGTACGTTTCCCCGACAATCTTCACCGACTGGTCGGTGATCTACTACCAGACCGATTTCACCATGGACGTTGCCACCAACAAGGATTTTGACACCGTCTACCACCTCGAACCAAAGGATTTCAAATAAACCGACATCCCAAACAAAACCGCAAAGCCCCCGTGTTCATCAGCAAGACCTGAAAGAACACGGGGGCTTAGTCAATCAAAAAGCAGTGCTTCGTAGAAAGGAAAAAAGGGGAAATGAATTATTCCGTGACCTGATCGCGGAGGAACATCGTTTCATTGCCGGCGTTTTCCTTGTTGTCGGTCCAGGTGAGAATGCCCTGTCTGAGCTGGAAGGAACCGCTTCCGTCCTTGTAGACGGTCTTCTTTTTCTCCTTGCCGTTCTCCGTGAAGGTATGATCGGTTTTGATGGCTTTGCCGTCGCAGACAAGCGCAGCGGTTTTCTCGTCATAGGTGCAGCTGTACACCCACTGGGAATACTCGGAAGCGCTTCCGCTCCAGTAAATGCTGACCTGATAGAGATCCTTTTTCCTGACAATATCGACAGAGCATCTGCCGGAAGCCCAGGAGCCGACATATTCGTCAGCGGCGGGCGTGTCGGTTCCCTCGACGCGCTCAAAGTGCATAGCACCGTCCTGACCCGACCAGAGTTCGGCGGGAGGATTCTTGGCGTAATCAGCTTCACATGGGAAACCGGCCCAGAAATCGCCGTTTTCATCGTAGAAGGAGAAATTGTCGTTGGAGGTGCCGTCGGGATGCTCTTCGCTTTCGATCTTGATGGTTCCCCTTTCCAGAGCGCCGCTGGAGAGGATCACGGTATAGGTGCCGTTCTTGTCAACCGACATACCCATGATATTATCCGACTCGGTTTCGAGCCAAGTGCCGGCGATGCTGGTGAAATCCGCCTTTTTAGCGGAATCGTCGGATGAGACCGAGCCTTTTTCGCCGTCGCAGGCGGAGAGGGCAGCGGTGACTGTGAAGAGAGCAAGACAGCAGATCAATGCTCTCCTGAAGAAAGAGTTTTTCATGAAAATTTGCCTCCTGAAAAATGTATTTCCCCCAAGTCGGAACACCCGGGAGATAGAGTGTATCTGCAAGACAATACTATAGCACAAAGAGCACAGAATTGCAATGCACTTTTTGTACACGGATTTTAATAATCAATGAGTTTTTTGTGATAATGTACAAAATAACATAGAATCATAAGCTATGGAAAGAAAAACTACACCTCCGCAAAGACCTCGATAAATCGCCGCAGACCGTCGGGAATGACGGGTACGTCATCCAGTCCGGTATCGCCGAGCGCGACCATTTTGTTGGAGCCGTGGTAATCGCTTCCGGCGGTGACAAAGAGACGATAACGGTCGGCGATGGCGATCACCTGTTCCCGCAGCTTTTTGGTAAATCCGGAATAAAAGCCCTCCAGCCCTTTCAGACCAAAGTCCGTGAGACGTTTCACGCGTTCGTCCAGCTCATCGCCCACAATCAGCTGATCTCCGCTGCCGTAGCAGGGATGCGCCAGCACAGGAATGCCGCCGCCTCCGAGGATTCCCGCGATAGCCTCCTCGGGACGGACATACTGCGACCTGAAGTGGATTCCGTTGATGTAATGGGTAATGGCAATCTCCTTTGTTTCGGCATAGCTGTATTTTACCATCATGTTGCCGATGTGTGGCTTTCCGGGATTATCCAAAGCCAACAGCTTCCGAATATCCTCCTCCGAAAAGGCGAAGCCGAATTCCGTTCTGAGATAATCCAGCCTTGCGCGGACTTTGTTGATGCGGAACAGGTGCCCTTTCTCCACAACATCCCGCATGGACTTGGCGTCGGGATCATATCCGTAGCCGAGAATATGGTATTTGCCTTTTTCGTCCTTGCAGGAAAACTCAACGCCGGTGATAAACGCGGGGTCAGTTTCAGTCAGAATGTTCCGAATGGCATAGCAGCCCTTCAGAGCGTCGTGGTCAGTCACCGAGAACATACTGATTCCTGCCTGTCTGACGCGGTTCAGAATTTCCTCCGGCGTATCGGTGCCGTCGGACACAGTGGTATGCATATGGAAATCAACTTTAACGGGAGTCTTCATAACGTTCCTTCATTCTATCCGAATAATCACTGAATGCAATGGGCTTCTTCCGGCGAAAAAGACAGCGCTGCACCGTCCGAAACCGGGAAAGGATTGATCAGGCAGCTGTCCACGCTGCCGAGCAGCTGCAAAAGCGCGTTTGTCCATCCGTCGAGGGACGTCTGATCGGCTTCGGGGTAAATTCCTCCGACGGAGCCGCTGAGCAGTCGGGTGTAGCCTATGATACGCGCCCTGTCCTCCGCGGCTTTCAGCTTTTGGGGGTCATCGGTTCCGAGAAAGGCCGCCAGCACCCTGCGCCAGAATTGCCTGCCCGTTTCAAAGTCGAAGCACTGCCATCTTTCGCTTTGTCCGGGGTCGGATTCGCACCAGCCGATCAACGCGGCGTAGATCTGCCCGAGATCAAACACCGGATGACCGACAGAGAGTGTGTCCATGTCGGTCAGTAGGACGCTGTCTTTTTGCAGCAGAAGATTTTTGGTGTGGAAATCTCCGTGGAGCATGTGATTTCCGTCCGGAACTTCCCGCAGAAGGGAGAGCAGCTTTCCGCCGGCTTCTTCGGGCAAGAGGTTCTGCAAAAGGGCTGCCTGCCGCAGAGCGGTTTCCTTCATATCGGGCAGTCTTCCGGGGGGAACCTCAGTGGCGTGCATCTGTTTGAGCATGCCTGCAAATTCACTGACGCACCTGTCAGACTGATCGGGCTGTTCGGCAAGAATTTCGGAGAAGGAGCGGGCATCGGGCAATTGATATACCGCGCCGAAGCCGACGCCGCTGCCCTCAGCGTCGACAACCTTCACCACATCGCAGGAAATCGCCGTGGGAATGCCGAGCACGAGAGCGATACGCGCGGCTTTGCGCTCGTGCTCAATCCGGTCAAGCGGGTCGGAGCCGCGGCAGAGCCTGAGCAGAGAGTCAGGAAGGAGGCGATAGAGCGCCCCTCCGGCACACCGTCCGATGGCTTTGCAGTTCTCCAGCGAAACAACGCGGTAGGCCTTTTCCACCGTCAGAAACTCGGTAAAGCCGGTCAATGTCAGAATATGATACACCTCGTCGTTCACGCCGGTAATTTTCATTGCAGGGTAAGATTTGTAAAGACGAAGCAGCAGACGCAGTCCTGCGCTGGAAATGTAACGGAGCTGTCTTGCGTCGAGTTCGACCGGAACGACGCCTTTTCCGTCAAGCTCCCGGTAGATGTTTTTTTCGACCTTTATGGAATTGAATGAATCGATTCGCTCTTCCAAGGCGATTTTAACAAAAGAATCAGCCATTTCAGTCACCCGCGCACGCAAAAATAGATTATTCTATCGTCAGAATATCGGTAAAGCCGGTAATGTCAAAAATCTCCATAATGGTTTCGTTGACGTGCCGGACCTTCATCGAACCCTGTTGGTTCATGATTTTCTGAGTGGACAGCAGCACGCGCAAACCGGCGGAAGAGATGTATTCCAGCTTTTCGAAATTGAAGACAAGCTCAGAAATACCGTCAAGAGCGTCCCTGAGCGCCTTTTCCAGATCGGCGGCGGTCGCCGTGTCCAGGCGTCCGTCAAGGGCAAATTCGGCTCTTGGCGGTTGGATCGATTGGTTGATGGTTAACATAAATGATTCCTCCGTTTATTGATTAAGGTGAGCTTCACATCCGCAAGCGCTTTTGCAAAGGTACCGTCCCTGTAGGCGCACGAATCCTCAGCGTCAAGCGCCTGAGATGCCAGCGACAAGGCAGAGAAGAGTATCAGTGCGAGCAGATTATTCATCTGTTTTCTCCTTCTATCGTTGTATTCAGCTGGATGGAAAACAAATCAAACAGCCAATAAAGTCGGTTCACGGTTAGCGGATGATTCCGGACAGGGGAATGTCAGAAGACTTCCCTTATCACTGTAAGGCAAAGACTGCCTCATTGCCGGCATTTTCCTTGTCGTCCTGCCAAGTCAGCGCGTTGTCGGCAAACATCAGCTTGCCGGTGCCGTCGGTGTATTCGGTGGTTAAGGTGTCATTGCCGTTCTCGTCGAACTTCACGACGGACTTTTCGCAGCCGGAGTAGGAGAGAACGCCGTTTTCGTCAAACGTGCCGGAAAATGTCCAGTTGACGGCTTCATCCACGCTGTTGGGCCATCTGATCCAGATGTCATACCCGTTTTCGCCCTTGGTTACGGAAACGGAAGCTCTCTGAGCGACCGTCTCGACATATTCGCCGGAATAATCGACTTCTTTCTTTCCGGCGGTGTCAGAGACGGACTGAGATGATCCGTCATTGCTGTCCTTGTCCGAAGCACCGCATGCGGCTGCACTGAGCACCATTGCGGAAACCAGAACAAAGAGCGCGATTTTTTTGAATGTTTTCATTGAGAAAACCTCCTCATCATGTGTCAATTTCGCAGGTCGTTTCAGCAAACGCTGTGAAACGCATTTTAAGTGACAGACGCTTGCACCTGTTCACATAATATTGTCGCATACTTTGTCCAAGAATTGTCCTATAAAATATGAAATAATTTATTACAATATTGTTATGTGAGATTACACTATTGTAATAAATATATTTTTCATCAGAAAGAAGCCGATTTCGGAAAAAAAATCCACGTTTCTGTGACTAAGTCACAGAAAACCCATTGATAAAGCCATATAATTGAAGTATACTAATGACAACAGTATGAAAACCAATCCCAAAAAACAATCGGAGGTAAACAACATGAAAGAAATCAACATCACAATGGAAAACTTTGAAAACGAGGTACTGCGTTCCGACAAGCCGGTGCTGCTGGACTTCTGGGCGGAATGGTGCGGACCCTGCAGAATGCTTGCGCCGGTGCTGGGTGAATTTGCGGAAGGGCATGACGATGTGAAGGTCGGCAAGGTGAACGTTGACCAGCAGCCGGTTCTGGCAGCCCAATTCGGCATTATGAGCATACCGACGCTGCTGCTTTTCAGGGACGGCAAGCCGGTTGCGCAGCGCATCGGATTGCAGGACGCGGCAGCGCTTGAGGAATTAGTCAAAGGCAGATAAGCAAATAAATATCCCTTTCATCGAGCAACACGATCACAGCAAATTAGTAAAGCAGCATCAACCATCATCCATCACAACCAAGAAAAGAGGAATCCGAATGCCAAAAAAGACAGTGATCATCGGCGGCGTCGCAGGCGGAGCGAGCTGTGCGGCACGTTTGCGCCGACTGGACGGAGAGCGTGAGATCATCATTCTGGAACGGGGCGAATACATTTCCTATGCGAACTGCGGACTGCCCTACCACGTCAGCGGCGTGATCCGCAGCCGCAGCGCACTGCTGCTCATGACGCCGGAAATGATGCGCGACCGCTTTCAGATCGACGTGCGCGTGAGGAATGAGGTCACCTCGGTCAACCGCGAGGAAAAGAGCGTGACGGTCAGGAATCTTGCAACAGGGGAGAGCTACGAAGAGAGCTATGACGAACTGGTGATAGCCACAGGTTCATCACCGCTTCGCCCGAACATTCCCGGCATCGACTCGGCGAGAATACGCACGCTCTGGACGGTTCCCGACACCGACGAAATCAGGAACATGATCAGGGAACAGGGCGTCAGGACTGCGGCGGTGATCGGCGGCGGCTTCATCGGGCTGGAAATGGCGGAAAACCTGCGTCACGCAGGCTTGGATGTGTCGCTCATAGAGGCGGCGGATCAGGTCATGGCGCCGCTGGATTACGAAATGGCGCAGCTGCTGCACGAAAACATCCGCGACAACGGCGTGAGCCTGTATCTGTCGGACGGAGTGGAACGTTTTGAGGACGACGGCAGCCGGGTCACGGTCACGCTGAAAAGCGGAAAGACCGTCGCCGCGGAACTGGTGATCCTCTCCATCGGCGTGCGTCCCAACAGCCAGCTCGCCAGGGACGCGGGACTTACCGTCAATCAGCGCGGCGGAATCGTCACCGACGAGCGCATGGTGACGAGCGACCCATCCATCTACGCGGTGGGCGACGCGGTGGAAGTGGAGGACTTTGTCCTGAAGCAGCGCACAATGGTGCCGCTTGCGGGACCCGCCAATAAACAGGGACGCATTGCCGCCGACAATATCGCCGGAGGCAATTCCACCTACAAAGGGACGCAGGGTTCCGCGGTCGCCAAGGTATTCGACCTGACAGCCGCTTCCACAGGGCTGAATGAAAAGTCGCTCATCCGCAGCGGCATGACCAAGGGGAAGGACTACCTGACGCTCATCATCACCCAGAATTCACACGCGGGATACTATCCGGGAGCGGTTCCGCTGACGATCAAGCTGCTGTTCTCACCCGACGGCAGAAAGCTGTTCGGGGCGCAGATCGTGGGACGAGAAGGGGCCGACAAGCGCATCGACACGATAGGAGTGGCCATCAGGCTCGGCGCGGGAATCCAGGAGCTCAAAGACCTGGAGCTTGCCTACGCGCCGCCCTATTCCTCGGCGAAGGACCCTGTGAACATGGCGGGCTTTGTGGCGGAGAATATCCTGCGGGGCATGGTCAGCATAGCCGAATGGAACGAGCCGGACACGTCGCCCGAAGCGATACTGCTTGATGTGCGGGAGGAAGCCGAAGTCATGGCGTACGCCATTCCCGGGGCGGTGAATATACCGCTCGGCAGACTGCGTGGCGAGCTTGAAAAGCTCGACCGGTCAAAGAAGATCATCGTATTCTGCGCAGTGGGCGTGAGAGCCTACAACGGAGCGCGCATTCTCATGCAGCACGGCTTTGAGAATGTCAGCGTTTACCCCGGCGGCGCCCGTTTTTACAAATCCACACACCCCGCCGATGATGCTGACCGCGCATCGGCGGATACACCGGAACGAAAGGATGAGCCGACCGTGAGCAAAGAAAGCGAAACCGTCAGCCGGATAACCCTCGACTGCTGCGGCATGCAGTGTCCGGGACCCATCATGGAGGTGTTCAAGGCGGTCAGCGGCATGAAGGAAGGCGAACTGCTGCAAGTGACCGCCTCCGACCCCGGCTTTGCCAAGGACGTTGGCTCATGGTGCCGCCGGACGGGCAACACCCTTGTGACCAATGAACAGCGCGGCGGCGAATACATCGCCACCATCCGCAAAGGAGCTGAGAAGGCGGTTTCTCAGTCAGAAGCCGCCGCTGATGCCGCGCCCAAGGGAAAGACCATCATCGTCTTCGACGGCGACATGGACAAGGTGCTCGCCAGCTTTGTGATTGCCAACGGAGCGCTTGCCATGGGCAGACCGGTGACCATGTTCTTTACCTTCTGGGGACTGACAGCCCTGCGCAGGAGCAGCAAGGTCAAGGTCAAAAAGAGCTTCATGGAAAAGATGTTCGGCTTCATGCTTCCCCGCGGGGCTGCCAAAACCAAGCTCTCCAAGATGAACATGGGCGGCATGGGCACCGCCATGATGCGCGGCATAATGAAGGACAAGAACATCGACTCGCTGGAGGACATGATGAAGAAGGCAATTGAAGGCGGCGTGAAAATCATCGCCTGTTCCATGAGCATGGACGTCATGGGCATCCGACCGGAGGAACTGATCGACGGCGTGGAAATCGGCGGCGTCGGCACATACTTAGGCGACGCGGAGGAATCCGACGTCAATCTCTTCATCTGACGCATGGCAGGGAATATGGAAATCAGTCGGGAAATAGACGCCATGCCGTTCCGCGGGGATCTGACGGAGGAGGAATACCGTTCCGTGCTGGCATGCGCGAAGATCAGGGAATACAGGAAGGGCAGCCTTGTGTATTCGCCGGAGAACGAATGTCTGGGGCTGATCCGGGTGCTGTCGGGCAGCATACGTGCCTTCATGCTGTCGGAGGAAGGGCGCGAGGTGGTGCTTTACCACGTAAAGGAAGGCGGAACGGACCTGCTGTCAGCGTCCTGCGTGATCAATCAGATCACCTTCGAAACGCAGATGGTAGCCGATGCGGACAGCATGCTGCTGATCATACCGGCGACCTGTCTGGCACGTCTCAAGCAGAACAATCTCGCCCTGCGGTGTTACATCTATGAAAAACTGGGGGAACGCTTCTCCGACGTGATGAAGCTCATGCAGACCATGCTCTTCACACGCATCGACAGACGGATAGCGGGCGTCCTGCTGGGCAGCGGAAGCGACGAGCTGCGGGTCACGCACGAGGAGATAGCGTCCGCCATCAATTCCTCACGCGAGGTCGTGTCCCGTACGCTCAAGGAAATGGAGCGTCAATCGCTGATCAGGCTGGGACGAGGAAGAATCATCATCACCGACCGGTCGGGACTGGAAGCAATAGCGCCGGTTGGATGAGTGGGAAGTGAAGCCAATCGGGGCACAAAAAAATGAATATCAAACAAGTAAGGAACTGTGCAGAATTTAATCCGTCGTTTGTTGCCGAAAAGCATAGTATCCTTCGTCTTTCTGACGGGTTAAAATGTATTATTTATTTCTGCACAGTTACTAACTGCCGTTCACGAGCGCCATTGGTCCGGGAACGGCAGTTTGACTGTAAATACTGCGGAAAGCAGGCAGTGAGTCTGAAGATTAAATAATTTACAATTTGTTGGTGAAATCAGGTTGAATATTCATCGGTGGTTTGTTATAATGATTATCTATAGATTTAACAATCTATCCTGACTGTACAAGAGAGGAAATGCATGACGCTGACCGACGTCGACGCCGTAGGGACGGCTGAAAGACAGCGGACGTCAACACACTGAAGCGGCTTTACGCGAGCGACGCACCGAAACGGTGAAAGCGGAAAAGAGAAAAGAACATGAATAAAAAAATCTCAGTAGCGGGAACGGGATATGTCGGTCTGTCGCTTGCCGTGCTGCTGGCGCAGCACAACCGGGTGACGGCGGTGGACATCATTCCCGAAAAGGTGGCGCTGATCAACCAAAAAAAATCGCCCATACAGGACGATTACATCGAAAGCTATCTCGCAAAGAAGGAACTCGACCTGACCGCGACGACAGACGCGGCAGCGGCCTATGCAGACGCGGAATTCGTCATCATAGCCGCGCCCACCAATTATGACAGCCAGAAGAATTACTTTGACACCAGCGCGGTGGAGAATGTGATTCAGACGGTCATGGCGGTCAATCCCAATGCCGTCATGGTGATCAAATCCACCGTCCCGGTGGGCTACACCAAGTCAATCAGAGAGAAAACCGGCAGCGACAACATACTCTTCAGCCCGGAATTCCTGCGCGAATCCAAGGCGCTTTACGACAATCTCTATCCCTCCAGAATCATAGTCGGCACGGACGGTTCCGAACGGCTCCATGAAGCGGCGAAGGAATTTGCCTCACTGCTCCAGGAGGGCGCGGAAAAAGAGAACATAGAGGTTCTGTACATGGGATACACCGAAGCGGAAGCGGTCAAGCTGTTTGCCAACACATATCTTGCGCTGCGCGTGTCGTTTTTCAATGAGCTTGACACCTATGCGGAAGTGAAGGGACTTGACACAAGAGCGATCATCAAGGGCGTCTGCCTTGACCCGCGCATCGGCAGTCATTACAACAATCCCTCCTTCGGATATGGCGGCTACTGTCTGCCCAAGGACACCAAGCAGCTTCTCGCCAATTATCAGGACGTGCCGGAAAATCTCATCGAAGCGATTGTCCAGTCCAACCGCACCCGAAAAGATTTCATTGCGGACAGTGTGCTGGAACGCGCGGGCTATTACACCGCCAATTCCGCGTGGAATGCCGAAAAGGAACGCAGGATCACCGTAGGCGTTTACCGCCTGACAATGAAAGCCAACAGCGACAACTTCCGCCAAAGCTCCATTCAGGGGGTCATGAAACGCATCAAGGCCAAGGGCTCGACGGTGATTATCTACGAGCCGTCGCTCGACGACGGAACCACCTTCTTCGGCTCCCTGGTGGTCAACGACCTTGCCAAATTCAAGAAAGAATCCGACGTGATCATCGCCAATCGTTACGACAGCGTTCTGGACGACGTGGAAGACAAGGTTTACACGCGTGATCTCTTCCGCAGGGACTGACAAAGCGGCATGCGGATATGCGGGCTGTATTTTTCGGGCGTTCCCTTCGTGCGCGTGCTGTCAGCTGTCTTCCATATGCGGTTGCCGGGGTGCGGTTTTGGAAGGGAATTCGGCGCAGGGGCGCGGCAAATAGAGCGGGAAAAAACGACGAACCAGGCGTACGGCGATGAGGAAAACGCTTTTCCCGCGAAGGGGCTTTTGGTGCGATTCCCGCGACGGGGAGCGAATATCGAAGCGCATCCGCGCTTCGACCCGCGCACGGGGTCAGAAGGGTGCTTTTCCGGCAGGAACTGCTGCCTGAAGGGATTTGTCTTCCAAGAAAATTGAGAGAAAGAATTGAAAAAGGCACTGCCGCAACTGACTTATTTAATCCGTCAGTTGCAACAGTGCTTTTTTGATAAATTGGCGCGTCAGCTTCTTGAATGACTGCATGTGAAGTAAATGACCTGGTATTGCTCTGCGACTTTCCGGAGCAGGGTCTTTGCGGCAGCCGCCTTTTCGTCGTCGAGACAGGCAAAGGGATCGTCCATGATCAGCATCGGCTTTTCCTCGCGGAACATGGCGTCGGCAAGTCCGAGCCGGAGACATATGCCGGCAAGGTCACGGAATCCTGTGCTGAGCGATTTGATTTCGCGCTGCTTTCCGAATTCCTGCACCGTCAGATTGACTTCCGCGTCGATGAAGTAATCGTCGGAGGAACGTCCGGTCACGGTTTCGTGATACTTTCTGAAGGATTGGTAGATCGGATCGACGTATCTGGCCACCATGCTTTCCTTGGCGCGGCGGAGAAACTCCCTTGTCCTGACCAAGCGTTCGTATTTCAGCCTTTGGGCAGCCTGTTGCTCCGTTTTCTCAAGCAGCGCAGCGCTGTGGTTTTCCCATTCGGCATATCGGGCAGACAGGACGTCCCTGCGCTGCTGCAGGGAACGGATGGACTCGTTGACGGACTCCAGCCTGTTTCCGCACTGACTGATTTCCTCGCTGACCGAAGCAAGAGAGGGAATGTTTTCGTCTGCAAGCGATCTGAGCTCTTCCATGCAGCCGCCTGCTTCAAATGCTTCCAGCTCTTCCGCCGCCGCGGAATGCAGCGCGGAAAGTCTGCCGTATTCCGTCAAACCGGAACGCATGGCTTCGAGGGCTTCGTGGGCGTCTTCGCCGCCGGAGAATCCGTAGGTGTCAAGAAATTGCCTGATGGAGGCTTGTTTGGTCTGAAAGACCTGCTCCGCGCTTTCAAACCGCCTGCGTTTGTCGGAAAGCACGGCGTATTCCGCTACGGTTTCCTTCAGCCCGTGAAGCTGGTCGGAAAGTCGGTCGCCTTCGGGCTGCACACCGTATTTTCTGAGAAAATCGCCTATGCTTTCGCAGAGTGCCGTGAGGTTTTTTTCGCGTCTGTAATTCTCTGCGATGTCCACCTTCCCGGTGAGCCGATCGAGGTCGCGTTTTTCTTCGCAGAGTTCCTGCAGCATCAGCGGCACATCCGGCTCATAGAACGTCATGCCGTGCGTCATGAGATAATGCTCGGTATACGCGTCGGTTTCAATGATAAAACTTTCGTCCTGCGAGATGTCGCTGCGGAGCTGAAGGAGTTCGTCGGGATACTTTTTGACGATGTTTCCCATAATCAGAACGCCTAAGAAAGTCCCCGCAATCAGAAACAGGAGTCCCACAATCGTGATGGCTAAAAATCTGACGTCCGCCAAAAAAACGAACAGCGCCACGGCTGCCGCGATAATGGCCAAGCCGGTCGCCCCTAAAAGAAACGCCCTTCGTTTACCGGCGGCGCGCGTTTTCTTGACCGACGCCTCGATAGCGGCACAGGCGGCGCGTTTGGAACCGATGGAATGACTGACGCCGCAGCGTTCGTTCCATCTTTCCGCGAGCTCTGAGGGACTGAGCCCGTCGCCCGAAAAGGAAGCGGTGAGCGCATCGAATCGGCTGCGCTCCTCGTCCGTCAGGCTGAGTCTTTCGTATTTTTCACGCACACGGCGCAGCTCCTGCGACAGTCTGAAGTACCTGTCAAAGTCGTCGGAAGAGGGCGCCTCCCTGTCAAATATGCCGTCGTTCTGAGCGAGTTTCCGCTGTTCGCTTTCCGAAAGCTCGTAGGAATGCATCAGACTTTCGGCACTCTTCAATTCCACGGAGGAACGGAGGTTTTCCCTGACCGCGTCCTGGTCGGGAATGCCCGCGGGGAATGCTGACGCCGCCTGGTCAAGCCTGTATTTTGACTCGTCGCGGGCTTTTTTCAGGCGTTCCCATTCGCTTTTCTGCGCGAGCAATTCCTGCATTTTGATGGCGCGTTTCTGTTTTGCCTCGAGCGCGGCTTTTTTTTCTGCCGTGCTTTTCTTTTTGCTCTCTTCCGCCGCTATTTTTTCCTCGCACGCGGAGATCTCCGTCACAAGACCGTTTCCCTCGGCGACCTTGCGCCGGAGCTCGGTGATTTCGTTGGAAAGCCTGCAGAGCGAACCGCTTTTCAGCTTGGGAGAGAGCGCGTTGATCTGTTTTTTCAGTCTTTCGTCGGCGGCCTCATAGCTGTTCATGTCGCCGGTGCTGTCGGCAAGATCGCCGATTTTGGCGTGAATATCGTCGGTGGAGGAGGTCAGACAGTCGCTCTGTCCGATAAAAATGCTGCGGCAGAAAGAAGCGCTGTTGAGTTTGAAAAGCTCTTCTCCAAGACGTTCGGAGTAATCGCGGGAAACGAGGTTGGTGTCAGCGTCCCTCAGTTCGAAGGTGTCTTTTGCGGGGCTGTCGCCGAATGTCCGGGTGACGGAATAATTCCTTCCGTCGGTTTCAAAAACAAGCCTGCCCCCGAACACGCCCCCCTGCCAGGGAGTGAATCTCCTGCGCTCGTTGCCGTCGATGTCGCGCTTTTTGGCACCGTCCAGTCCGTAGAGCATGGACTTGACGAAAGCGGCGAGGGTGGATTTCCCCCAGCCGTTTTCCCGGCAGATGACGTTCAGCCCGTCGGTAAAGGAAATGTCGAAATCATGGAGCTTTCCGAAGTTTTCTATGTGGCATGCAATCAGCTTCATTCCGCGTCCGCCTCCTCACCGGCGAGTGCCTTCAGACCGTACCGCACAATCATTGCCTTGTCGTCGTCGGAAAGGGAGCTGTCGCCGGAAACATTCCTGACGAATTCGCCCCTGAGAGACTGATCAAGCAGGTAGTCTTCCAGACGGATGCGCATTCGGGTTTCGTCCGCAACCTTACAGTAATAATACTTTTCCGCAAAGGTGGAAGCCATATAACCGACGTCCTTTTCGCACGCGGGGTCAAGCTCCCCTCTGAGCACCAGCCTGATGAGGGAAGACTCTTGGCAGCCCGCGCCGGTAATGGCTTTGGAAGCCGCCGCAATCATTTCATTCGTCGTCATGCAGCCGGACACGTCGGCGGTCACGGAATGAAGCCTTCGCTTTTCAAAAGGAATGAACCGGGAGGAAATGCTGCGGGTGTCGCTGTCGGTTTCCAGCAGCATGAAACCGTGTTCTCCGTCACATTCATCGAAGCCGCGTCCCTCCAGACAGCCGGAATAACAGTAAATGCCCCTGTCGTCCAGTCTTCCCTCGCTGTGGGCGTGAAGATGCCCCAGCGCAAGATAATCGATGTTTTTTTGGCGGAGCTGTTTTAAGGCGATGCCGTACGCAACGCCGGACGGATGCTCGCTGATCTGCCCGTGGAGCATGACGATGTTGATTTTGTCGGGTTCGGGCTGAAGACCGTCGTAGAAACCAGCGCGTTCACGGAACAATTCCCTGCCGTAGATAGCCACTCCGCCGCATTCGTAGCAGCTCCATTCCTCGCCGAAGAGCATGAGATTAAAGGGTTTTTCAAAAAGTCCCTCTGTCAACAGCTTTTCGTCGTGATTGCCCCTGAGATAAAAGAAGGCAATACCGGGATGGGATGTGATGCAGTGCAGCAATGTGCTGCGGGTCAGTTCGCTTGTGACGGGTGTGTCGAAAAGGTCTCCGGCGATGAGGATCGCACCGACGTCCTCGGCAGCGGCAAATTCAACCATACGTTCGAAGTTGCGGAGAATTTCGCCGCGTCTTTTTCGGGCGGTATCGGGAGCGATGTGCGACGTCATCGCCGAATCGAGGTGAATATCGGCACAGTGGATGAGTTTCATGCGATTACTTTTCAAAGGGGAAGGTGTAGTCAAGACCGCACTCGTCACGCAGGGCTATGAATTCCTTCTGAATGGATTCGCCGACCGGAACGCCCTTGTCCCTGCGCTCCTGCCACGCCAGATACTCCTTTTCACCGGCAGTGTAAATGCGTTCGGCACCGGGCGCCTTTTCCGCGCCGCGAAGTTCGCGGCAGATTTCGCCGGCGGTGTGCCGGAATGTGTCAAGACCCATGAAGAAATCGGGATTGATGACGAAGAAGAAGTGTCCGAGGCGGAACATCTTATTGCTGCCGTCGGGATTCTTGCCGGTGAGTTCCTTCATGAAGGGACCGCCCGCGAGGGCAGCCGAAAGGATTTCAACGATGGCGGTGAAGCCGTAGCCCTTGTAGCCGCCGGTTTCCTCGCCCATGCCGCCGAGGGGAAGCAGGGAACACTTGCCGGCGCGCATGTCCCTGAGAATCTGCGCGGAATCGGTCATCGTGCCGCCGTCTTCGGTGATCACAAGACCCGCGGGAGTGGGCTTGCCGGAGCGCATGTAATATTCGATCTTGCCGTTCTGGACGATGGAGGTCGCACAGTCGAAATTGAAGGCGAATTCCTCGTCGGTGGGCAGCGAGAAGGTCATGGGGTTGGTGCCCATCATAGGCTCGACGCCAAAGGTCGGAGCGACGGACGGACGGGCGTTGGTGCCGGTAATGCCGATCATGCCCGCTTTTTCAGCCATGCTGGTCCAGTAGCCGGCGATGCCGTAGTGGGTGGAATTGAAGATGGTGCCGCCTGCCATGCCGTAGGTCTTGGCCTTTTCGATGAGCAGATTCATCATGCGATGGCTTGCCACCATACCCATGCCGTTGTTTGCGTTCATGACGACGGTGGTAGGCGTTTCCTTCACGATCTCGGTCTTGGTGACAGGAAGAAGCGTTCCCGCCTTGATGCGGTCGAGATAGATGGGCTTGAAGCGGTTGCAGCCGTGACTTTCAATGCCCCTGCGGTCGGATTCGAGCAGCACGTCGGTGCAGATTTTCGCGTCCTCCTCCGGCACACCGTAGGCGACAAAGACGTCGGTCATGAATTTCTCCGCAAGCTCCCACGGAATATAAGGTCTGGTTTCTGTTTTTTTCATCAGGATCAACCTCCTATGTTGACTATAACTATAAAAATGTATTGCTGAAACAAGAAATATTTGTCTATTCTCATTATAAATCATTTCATTGTTAAAGTCAAGGGAGAGAGAGACTATATTCGGTGTGAAAGGGTTCTGATTCCCCATTCACTGTTCACTAAGCGAGCGCTCACAGTCTCGGGTCAACGGGTTCGCTTTCGAAGGCGAGCACGCCGAAGACGCATTCGTGGACGCGGTAGAGCGGATCATTTTTGACAAAGCGTTCCAGGGCTTCCATGCCGAGGGAGAATTCCTTCAGGGCGAGAGCGCGCTTGCGGCTGAGTGAACGGGCTTTGAGCCGTTTGAGATGCTCCGGCATGAGGTATTCCGGACCGTAGATAATGCGCAGGTATTCACGCCCTCTGCATTTGACTGCGGGCTGCAACAGGTCGCCGCCCTGACGTGCGATGTAGGTTGCAGGCTTGACCACCATGCCCTCGCCGCCGCTTCCGGTGAGCCGCAGCCACCAGTTCACGCCCTCGCTGACGCTGTTTTCGTTTTCTGTATCGACGCAGATATAGGGCGTAGGGATGAAAATGCTGTCGTACCCTGTGATGTATTTTTGGATGTTCTCCATGTGCCAGACGTGCTGTCTGTCGCCGAAGACCTTTCCTTCGCAGGCTAAAATGTGGAAGGGAGCGATGCGCAGATCGTCGGCGTTTCTGACCGTCCAGCAGTATTCGCGGTAGGCGTCGCGGTATCTGTCGACGGCGTCCTTTTTGGCGGTGAAGCGTTCGAGAAGTCCGGCAGGGGAGACGTTCTGTCCGGAGGTGTTTTCGGCGACGTCGAAGGTCAGATTCTCCCTGCCGCAGGTCTTCTGAAGGGCGTCAATTGCCGCGGTGAGTCCGTCAATTCCCGCCCTTCCGGTGGGCGCGTACTGATTTTGGAGCAGCACCTGCGCCTTCTCCGACCACGGCATCAGCTCGGTGTCGAGGCAGACCCAATCCGTCTTGAAATCAGCCCAGAAGCCAGAGGAATGCAGCACGCTGCCGAGTCTGTTCAGCAGCTCCGATTCGATGGAAGGGTCGTCGAAGAACCGCCTTCCCGTGCGGGTGTAGATAATGCCCTTGGTGCCGTCGGTGATGCCGAAGCGCTTCCGCGCCGTTTCCGGGCTGTCGCACAGCACAATGACCGAACGGGAACCCATGTGCTTTTTCTCGCAGACGACATTCCGCACACCGTGGCTGCGGTAGTATTCAAAGGCCTGCAGCGGATGCTCTAAGTAATCGTCGAGCCTGCTGGTTTCGCAGGGAGACATGGTAGGGGGAAGGTAGATCAGCCAATGCGGATCGGCGGCGTATCTCGACATGATCTCCAACGCGGCGGCGGAATTTTCCTCGCGTATGGTCACGGAAGGCATGAGCCCTGTCGGGATGTGGAGCTTTCCCTGGAAATCGTCGGCGGTGAGCATGTCGCCCATGTCGCGCTGCATGCCGTTTTCTTCGAGCGGCTTGATCGGCTGGTAATACACTTCACGGGCGGGAACGCTGACAAATTCCCTTTCGGGATAGCGGTAGGCGGTGAGCGAACCGCCGAAGACACAGCCGGTGTCAATGCAGTGGGTGCCGTTGAGGGTCTGCACTTCTTTGGAAGCGATGTGTCCGTAAACCACCTCGGCACGTCCTCTGTAATCGGCAGCCCAGTTGAGTCTGACAGGAAGCCCGAACTCGTCCCGTTCGCCGGTTGTTTCACCGTACAGGCAGAATTCCCGCACCCTTGCGGAGCCTCTGCCGATGTATTCCCGCTTGATTCCCGCGTGGGAGATCACCAGCCGTCCGTCATTCAGCACGTAATGGCTGACCAGTCCGCCGATGAATTGAGCCGCGCGGTGTCTGAATTCCTCGTCCTGCTGCTCCAGTTCGGCTATGGTTCTGTCGATGCCGTGGGTCATGGCAATCTGCTTGCCGCGCAGGTATTTGAGCAGCTTTACGTCGTGATTGCCGGGAACGGCAATGGCGCTGCCGCAGTCCGACATCTCCATGACCAGCCGCAGCACGTCGGCGTTGCGGGGTCCTCTGTCGCAGAAGTCGCCGAGGAATGCCGCCTTGCGTCCCTCGGGATGGGTGAATACGCCGTTTTCGTCCCTGATGTAGCCGAGTTTGCCGAGAAGCTCCTCCAGCTCGTCACAGCAGCCGTGAATGTCGCCGATGATGTCGAAGGGACCGTGTTCGTCTTTTTTGTCGTTCCACATCTTTGCGCGGATGATTTGGACGTTTTCAAGCTGTTCGGGGCTGCTGATGACGTAGATGAAGCGGAAACCCTCTTTTTTCAGACTGCGGATGCTTTTGCGCACGGAAGCGCATTGGCTGTGAAGCACCCGTTCGGACACCTGCCTGTCGGTGCGCTGTTTTCCCCGCTGCATGATGAGCGATTCGGGCAGGTCCAGCACGACAGCCGCAGCGTGAACGTCGTTTTCCCGGGCAAGCTCGATGATTTTCCTGCGGTCACCCTGCTGGATGTTGGTCGCGTCCACCACCGTCAGCCTGAAATTGGCAAGCCGCTTCCGAGCGGCGTAATACAGCAGGTCAAAGGCGTCCGCGGACACGTCCTGGCGGTTTTCGTCGTCGCACACCATTCCCCGGAAGAAGTCGGAGGAAAGCACTTCTGTTGACTTGAAGTGAGTGCGCGCAAATGTGGTCTTGCCGGAGGAAGAAGCGCCCACCAGTGCCACTAAGCAGCATTCGGGCAGCTCTATCTTGTAAGAATTGACTGTATTATCCATTTTTTGTAAACACTCCCATCTGGGTGGGACAGCCGGTTGTCTCGTCGGCGTCGCCAATTCCGGAGATTGTCACGCTGTAACCGAACGTCTCGCAGATATGCCGCGTCCAGCGCCCGAAATCCTCCCGCGTCCATTCAAAACGGTGGTCGGCGTGGCGGAGTTCGTCGTCGCCGAGCGTTTTGTAATGGGCGTTGTACTCCCGGTTGGGCGTGGTGAGAATAACGGTTTTCGGCGCGGCAAATTCAAACACCGCCCGTTCAAAGGCGGGGATTCTCATCGGCTCGATGTGCTCGATGACCTCCACCACACAGGCGCAGTCGTAGCCGGAGAACCGCCTGTCGCGGTAGGTCAGCGACGCCTGCATCAGGGTCAGCTTGTTTCTGCGATAGGTGGGCATGCTGTCGGGCTTCAGTCGGGAAGCCGCCTTTTCCAGCACGCTCACCGAAACGTCGCAGGCGGCGACGGCTTTGATCTGCTTTTCGTCGAGCAGCATGGAGGTGAGCCTTCCTTCACCGCACCCGAGGTCGATGACCGATTCCGCACCGCTTGCCAGCACCGCGTCCCGGACGGCGTTCATGCGCAAGGTGTTGAGCGACTCCTTTTTTCTTTTCTGTTCGAGGGATTCGGGGGATAACAGTGCGCCGGCGTTTTCTTCCTGCGGGGCTTCCTCGGCGCTTTCGGAATCGCAGGCTTCGAGAAGGGCGTCAATGGCTTTGCGGGCATAGCTTCTTCGGGCGCTGAGATAGCGAGAGGCGATTTTTTCTCTGGCGGGGTGATCGGCGAGCCATCCTTCGCCGTGGGAGAGCAGCTTCTGGATTTCGCCCTCGTCGGTGTAGTAATGCTTCTGCCTGTCAAACACGGGAATGAGCACATAGAGATGATTGAGCAGTTCCGCAAGCCTGACGCAGCCGTGAATGGTGAGCGTGATATAGGGGGAATCGCCCCATTCGGGAAATTTTTCGTCCAGCACGTTTCTTTCCGAAAAAACCTCATATCCCAGCGGCTCAAAAAGCTCCCCGGCAAGTCCTCCGCCGTTGTCCCTGAGATTGTAAACGACCGCCGTGAGGTCGAGTTTCTGCGCTGCGAGTTCGGGACGTTTGTCGCACCGACCGCCCATTGCGGTGCCGAAGATCCGGCTGATCGCGTTGCTCATGAAGGAGGAAGCGACATAGGGACGGTCGTTGACATAATCAAAAATGCCGCCGTCCTTCGAGCCCTGTTTGCCTCTGGCAAGCACAATAGGGTCGATGTCAAGCAGCATCGCGGCAGTCGTGGATTCGTCGCTGAGTTCCGGGTAAAAGACATACGCCTTGCCCCAAGCCAGCTCGAATTGCTGTGCCCGATGCGGATTTTTATGAAGCAGGTAGCCAAGGTCCTGCGCGTGTTCTCCTCGGTAAGTAATGGTCAATAACATAAATTCACCGCCTTGAATATTTGTTTATACTAATATTATCACAGAATTATCAGAAATACAACCGTTATTTCACACGGATAAGATTTGCAATATTATTAACAGAAAATCCATGATTAAGAGCGAAATTTAGGGTATAATTAGAATATAATATGTATAACAAAGCTATCACATGACAACATACGCGATTGTAAAACAAAAAAGAAAAAGCATAGCGCAGCGCCCCTCGCTGCAACGCATCACGATAAGCAACAGACTCGGGCGCAACAGATGAAGTGTAAATAAAGATTTTTCTTCCTCCTGATGGAGAAAATTTTGCGTTTTCAAATCTGCAAAGCTCCCGATTTACGCTATTCTTACACTTTTACAATCACCTAACATAACAACATCAAAGGAGGCAAACTTTATGGCAAACAGAATCATTCTCAACACAGTATCCTTCCACGGCAAGGGAGCAATAGGGGAGATACCCGGCATTGCGAGGACGAAGGGTTTCAGGCACGTATTCGTGTGTTCCGACCCGGACCTCATCAGATTCGGCGTTACCGCGAAGGTGACGGATCTTCTGGACGAAGCGGGAATCCCTTACACGGTCTATTCGGGCATCAAGCCGAATCCCACCGTTGAGAACGTGAAGGACGGCGTGAAGGCGTTCCGGGAATGCGGAGCGGATTCCATCATCACGATCGGCGGCGGCTCGTCGATGGACACGGCGAAGGCAATCGGCGTGATCATCACCAATCCCGAATTTGAGGACGTGCGCTCGCTCGAGGGCGTCGCACCCACCAAACATCACGCGGTGCCGACCATTGCCGTTCCCACCACCGCCGGCACAGCCGCGGAGGTCACGATCAATTACGTCATCACCGACACCGAGAAGGAACGCAAGTTCGTGTGCGTGGACGAGCACGACATTCCGGCATTCGCCGTTGTGGATCCGGACATGATGTCGTCGATGCCCAAGGGACTCACAGCCGCGACCGGCATGGACGCGCTGACGCACGCCATCGAAGGTTACACCACCAAAGCGGCGTGGGAGATGACCGACATGTTCCATCTCGAAGCCATCCGGCTGATTGCCAGGCACCTGCGCGGCGCGGTGCAGAACAACCCGGAAGACCGCGAAGGAATGGCGCTGGCGCAGTATGTGGCAGGCATGGGCTTTTCCAACGTCGGGCTGGGCATAGCCCATTCGATAGCCCACACGCTGGGCGCGCATTACGACACGCCTCACGGCGTGGCATGCGCCATGATGCTTCCCATCGTCATGGAATACAACCGGGAATGCACGGGTGAAAAATACCGTGAGATAGCGCGTGCAATGGGCGTGAAGGGCGTCGATGAGATGACGGTGGAGGAATACAGAAGGGCTGCGGTGGACGCCGTCAGACAGCTCTCGGCTGACGTCGGCATACCGGAGAAGAACGAGAAGGTCAGGGAAGAAGACCTCGACCGTCTGGCGCAGGATGCGTTCGACGACGCCTGCCGTCCGGGCAATCCGAGAGAGACAAGCGTGGAAGAGCTGAAAGAGCTTTACCGCAAGATCATGGTATAAAGGCAAACAGACGGAACAATTAAGGTGGTGCCATATGAAAAATCATAAATATTTTCTTCTCCGGCTGATGGCGGCATTGACAGCAATCATGATGACGCTGACGGTCATGGCCGCATGCGGAGAAGAAGAGGACAGTTCGGTGGATGAAGATGCCGCAGCCAGACTCCAGGCGATTCTGAGCGACCCCTGGTATTACACAGACGATACGCCGGTGGAATTCGACCAGCCGGTGAGCAAGGATTTCCAGAAAGACGGCGGCTTCGAATACGAGAAGGCGCAGGCACAGAAGGTCTTCGGCGGGGACAAGGTCAAGGTATCCAAGAGCAAACGCAATACCTTTGTCAAGGAGAATGGCGTGGGCGTATTTGACGAAAAGAAGGGAACCGGCGTCTTTGTGGTGAGCGATCCCGCGTTTTCGGGCATGAACCACCACGGCTTCTATCTCGAATACACGTCCGACAAGGGCAAGACGTGGAAGATCTGCGACGGTGCGTATTATACCGACGCCTACCCGAAGGAAGTCAGAATGTCGGGCAACAGGGTCTATATTGTGATGGTTTCGGAGCCTGCGAACAAGTCCTATATTCTCTACTCGGACGACCTCTGTCAGACCTTCCGTATACGCGACGTCATCACGCTGCTTTCGGATTACGCGGAGCTGATGTACAACCACACCGCGGATGTGGAGATCATCGACTTCAACGCGGAGGACGGTTCGATCACGCTGGGCTGGTACGATTACGAATACGTTCAGGAAATGGGCGGTGACGCCGTCAGCTTCTTCCTGACCGCCAAATTCAACGGCGATCTGACCGAAGGAACGGTGCAAAGCGCGGACGACAATTACATAGAAAAATCCGCCGAAAAGATAGACAATACCGACGAGATGAACGGATAAAAAAATAAAAAATCAACTGCCCGCGCATCAGACTTTTGGGAATGATGTGCGGGCAGTTTGCTGTTTGTTACTTATGAAACTCCATTATTTGCGGTGCTGAATAAGGACGGAATCCTCGGTCAGGGCTTCAAAGGAGTAGCCCTGCTTTTTCAGATATTCTATGATAGAGGGAAGGGCCTCGACGGTGGTCATTTTGCTCTTGCCGGTGTCGTGCATGAGGACATTGATGACCTTCTTTTTGCCGGTGCCTTTTTTGATGTTCTGGAGCAGCAGGGAAGCCTTTCGGTTGCGACCGTCAGCGTCGCCGCTGCTGACATTCCAGTCGTGGTAATAATATCCGTTTTTCCTGACACTGGCAATGAGCTTTTTCATAATGCCCTTGTTGTATTTGTTGCTGACCGTGTTGCTGGAACCGCCGGGGAAGCGGATAATGTGGCTGTCAACGCCGGTTGTCTTCTCCACATAGTCGTGTATCTTGTTGAGATCGGCATAATAGCCCTTTTCGCTCTTGTAGATTTTGCTGTAGTCGTGGGTATAGCTGTGAAGGGCGATGGTATGTCCGCGGTCGACAATGGCCTTGTACTGTTTGGTCATGTTCTTGTGGTAGACCACGAAGAAGGTGGCTTTTACATTGTACTTGTCCAAAATGTCGAGAATCTTCATTGTGTTGATGGAAGGGCCGTCGTCAAAGGTGAGATAAGCGACCTTGCCGGTGTTCTTTTTGGTGGGGTTGGATTGTTTCTCCCCTTCGATGTAAGCGAGCGTGGAAATAACCCAGCCCTTCTTGGAGGAGGAATACTGAATCTTGTACCACTTTTTTCCGGAGGAATCCTTTTTGGTGTCAAGCAGCATGTATTTCTTTCCCTTTGAGGTTCTGCCGATTTTGGCATATTTTGTGCCTGCGCCGGCGCGGACGTTGACGGGATTGCCGCTGATCACGACGGTCTTGGAAGCGGCTGCGGCGGAGGGAGCGTATGCGGGATTGTGCGGAACGGTCGAACCGTCAGGGGCATATGCGACTGAGACGGCGGAAAAATCGGCTGGGGACGAGTCTTCCGTGATCAATCCTGTGTCCTGGGATGTGAAATCCTTTGTTTCGTCAAGCGGCATCACACAGGATGTCAGGGTGAGCGCCATGGCAGCGGCGACGGCTGCACAGAGGAGTTTTCTGAGAATGTCGAGGTTTTTCATGTTGTGTTATCGTCTCCGATTCTGATAAAATGAAATTAAAAGATTTCGCTGTCGTTTTCGACGAGTGAAGCGTCGCTGACAAAATCCATACCGATCAGCTTGTCAATCAGCTGGGAAGGCTTGTTTGTCTTGACTTCGATGGCAATATTCAGCCCGGACTTGGAAACATTCCTCGCCCGTGTTCTGCTGTAACTACAGAATTCCTTCACAGCTTTCATGATCGCATCTTCACGCTCATGCGAATCCGTGTTCACCACGAGAACCAGTGTATTGGAGCCCTTGAAGGAAGCCGAGAAGAGGATAATGAGCAGCGTGACAAAGAGCGAAGCGACGACGGCGATGCCTGCGAAGCCTGCGCCGCAGATGATGCCTGCGCTGATGGACCAGAAGAGAAAGGCGAGATCCATCGGATCCTTGATGGCGGTGCGGAAACGCACGATAGAGAGCGCGCCCACCATGCCAAGCGAAACGACGATGTTGGACTGAATGGTGAGGATGATGGCGGCGGTAATCACCGCGATAATGACGAGCGAAATATTGAATCCCTTGTTGTAGAAGGAATTGCGGTTGACGATTTTGTAGATGAAATAGATGTAAACAGCAATCAGCATGGTGCAGCCTATGCAGATCAGCACGGTGCCGATAGTAATGCTGCTGGTGGCATAGCCCTCCATGAATGCTTTTTTGAGCAGATCAATGATTCCCATAGTAAATTACCTCCGTATGTTTTGCCGTTCGGAACGGCATTGAATATTTGATGAAGCGCATCAGGATTAAAAACCGATAAGCCTGCAAGAGTAGTATTTGGAAAAGGTGCTCCACTGCAATGTGTCGAGCTGCAACAGACTCTTGATGTGAAGGGGAAGCAGCTCGTCCCACTTCACTTCGAGAATGCTTTTGCCGGGGGGGAGAACAGGTCGCTGGCGGTAGTCCTGCGTGAGGAATCTGCCGACTTCATCCGAGGAAGTGATGTTTCCGTCGAAGGTGATCCGCACGTTTCCGGCAGTGTAAATGAAGGGAACGCGGCAGTATGTGACAATGACCTTGGGCAGCATCCCGCGCGCGCTCATTTCGAGCAGCAGCCGTCGCTTTTCCTCCGGCATGCCGGCGACGATTGCCGGAAAACGACCGGCGGAGAGCATCTCCGCTTCATCCCTTGTCAGGGAACAGGAGCGTTTCAGCGTCATGCCCCTTCGCTTGATCTTTTTTTCGAGCCGGATCAAAGAGGTGTCGCCGTTGTAGTAGCGGATGCGGTATTTCGCACGCGGATCGGTTCCGGCTTCGTTCTGGAAGAAGCAAGTGTCGGCTGCGTTGTCAAAGTAAAGGCTGCGGATGATATAGCTTCCGTCCTCTCCGGCGTGCGGGTCAGGCTTCATGAGTCCCCTTACTTTCATCAGTGTGACGGCACGCTGACCGGAATCCATGAGATATTTGTATTCGTGCCTGTATTTATCCATTGACCAGACACCCTTCCTCAATGAAAATCTCATGCTCCGCCTTGCTGTTGGACATGACCCCCTTGAGCATCGCCCTGCTGGAAGCCATATAAATGCTGCGCGCGGCGTTCAGCGCGTGTTCTCCGGCAATGACCGAGAGAACGGAGCCGGTGATCTCGATATTGCCCTTGTAAGACTTGTTCGCCTTGGTGGTGCGGATGCCGTTCTTCTCGGCTTCGATCGTCAGGTCTGCGCCGTCGATCAGAATTCCGTCATTTCCGTGAAGCCCGTCGTCCTTCGCCCGTGTAAAGAGTTTCACGCCGATGATCTTGAGATAATCCTTGGTGTGAATGGCGTCCTTGCAGTAGCCCGAAACCGACAGGCTTCCGCTGCCGTTGAACGTCAGGTCGCACCTGCTGAAAATGCAGGCGTCGCAGATGTCGCTGATGTATTTGCTGCCGTCGGATAGGGTGTTTTCGCTGCCCGGTTCGACGGTGATGATCACCTTTCCCGCCGATTCGACGTTGATGGCGGGAGCGGTGGTCGACTTGACGGTGATGCCGCCGAGGAAGAGATGCACCACCTGGTCTTCCGCTGCGATATGGATACTGCCGTTCAGTTCACCGCTGAGGCGGTAATCCCCGGGTTCGGTGATGAGCAGTTCATCCCCCGCAGCGCTGAGATCAATTGATTTCGCACTGTCCGAGGACGTGCGTCTGTCCTCGCGGGTCAGCTGTATGACCTGACTGACCTGACTGACCTGACCGTCTGCCTTTTCCTTCCGGGACTCCTCTGCCGAGAGGGAACAGCCTGTCAGCAGGGATGTCGTCAGACAGAAGGCTGTCAGCGCCGCAAGAAGGGCAGCTCTATTCCGCTTCAAAAATCGCATGGACGGTTACACCTCCGTTAAGTTGAATTTCTCTTGTTATTTCGGTTTTTCCGTCAGACCATCCCACAAAGCGGTATCCGGGATTGGGAGCCGCCGTGACGGTAACAGGGTATTCTGTGAAATATCTGCCCGTCCAGCTGCCGTTCCGGAGATCGATCATCGAGGTGTTCACCCTGACGGAACCTGCCTTGGGAAGATCGGTCATGACGGTCAGTTCGCCGGTGGCGTTGGTCAGT
Source organism: uncultured Eubacteriales bacterium (assembly GCA_900317765.1). Taxonomy (GTDB): domain Bacteria; phylum Bacillota; class Clostridia; order Oscillospirales; family Acutalibacteraceae; genus RUG762. Next base: position 34,912 of record ONID01000007.1, read on the forward strand.
CCGAATTCCTTCGCCGTGAAAGCGATCATATTGTCGGGACGTTCGCGGAAGAAGTATTCGTGCCAGCTGATGTCCTGACCGAATTTTTCGAGCAGAGCGGACATGCGTTCTTCGGTGAAGTCGTTGTTGATCATATCCATCATGGAGAGCACAAACTGTCTGCGCCATTCGGGATTTTTCTTGAGCGCACAGTAAATCAGTCTTTCGTTGACGGGGGGATCCCAGTCGCACACAATATTGAAGGTGTCCAGCTGTGCGTCGGTGATGTCGTTCAGCCCGTAATTGAATCGGCATCCGGCGGTCTGGAGATCCATGTCATAAAATGCCCAGCGCCAGCGCCCGTCGCCGTAGGAATCGTTTTCCCTGGTGGTGGTGCGCCACATGGCGGTGTTGGCGTATTCGTTGTAGTCGGTATTGCCGAGGTAGACATTGGCGCAGATATAGTCGATGTAGCTTTGAATATCGATCATCTCTCCGAACTTCTCGTAATTCTTCTGATCGGAGAGATCGTTGCTTTCGAGGAACTGCTTGATTTCGTCGGTGATTCCCACCTTGACAAATTCCACATTGTCCACACCGAAGGTCTGCCGGAAGTAGGTGTCGTTGTATTTTTCCTGCATGAAGGTGTCGTACCAGAACTCACCGTTGAGGTAAACCGTCACGGGAATGCACTGCACGGTTGCAACGTCCCTGTCGGGAACGGTGTACATGGTGACGGCGTTTTCAAATCCCGCGTTGAAGACGACGGAATGGGTTGCCTTGCCCTTGAAAAACTCGACAGGGAAGGTGCTGCGTCCGCTGTATTCCTTGCGTGAGAAGACCGAGAAGCGCTTCATGGGCAGCCAGCGTGTGGAACCGCCTTGGATTCTCAGACCGCCCTTTTGCCCGAAGGTGAGGTTTTTGCCGTCGCCGAAGTATTCGATGTTGACTTCGCATTCGGTGCCCTTCACGTCGAAATTGGCGATCGGGCGTTCGCCTTCACCGCCGCCGAGATACCATTCGTCGTAGTTCTTGCCGGTGACATACATACCGTTCTCACCGAAGAGGGCGTCGTCGTCCGCGACAAGCGAAACCACCGCCCTGCCGCCGTTGAATTTTTCGCCGATAAAGTAGGAAGCGGAAACCTCCTGACTTTTGGCACCCTCCGGGTCGATGGCAATGGCGCGCACCACAAAGGCTTTTTTGACCGGCGCGGTGACCGGCGTGTAGTTCTTCCAGTCGTACACGATGTTTTGCAGCGAAATGCGCTTGTTCGGCTCGTCGCTGCGGTCTCTGACGCGTATGGGCTTTTGGTAGACAGGGGACCCGGCAGTGGGCGTGGAGCCGTCGGTGGTATAGTGAATGACCGCGCCTTCAGCGGCTGTGATGCCGAGGTCAAATTCGTCGGCATAGTAACCGGCGGGTTGCGAGAAGGACGGATTCTGAATGACAGCGGCGGAAGCGGCGTTTTGCTTTCCGGGAGTGGGATGCATATAGAGCCATTCGCCCTCGCTGTCGGTCAGGCAGTAGGAATAGCTTCCTTCTCTCGGCTTGTCGACGGTCACCTTGTCGATGATTCTTCCGCTTCCGTCGGAGAGGATCACAACGGTGCCTCCCGTTTTGCCGAGGGAGAAGACGTCGCTGTCCAGCGGCACCAGAAGGAGCTTGCCTGCGGGGGCCAGACTGTCGGGAAGCGGGTATTTCCTGAGTTTTTCCTCGCTGTTGCTCAGATAAAGACCACGGGTGCGGCAGGGGAAACTGCCGGTATTGAGCAGCTCGATGTAACCTCCGTCAGAGACCCTTCCCACCTTGGAGTCGCAGATTTCGTTGAGCCGGAGCTTCATGACGCCGTCGGCGCAGAAGGCAAAGGAGGCGATGGCGACGATCCCCAGAAGGCTGAGGCAAAAGGTCAACACCAATCTTCTGAACCGCCGTGACGCGGGGGGAACAAAAGGCTTATCGTCGCAGAGCTTGGCGAGAACCGACGACCGCACGGCGAATCCGATGGCAGCCGAAACGGGAATCCAGATCAGAAGGATGCCGTAGATGTACTCAGTGGACTGATAGCTGAGTTTCTTTTCGACGGTAAGACGAAGGGTCCGCAGAATATCGGCATTCCCGCGGAACATCAGATGCAGCAGGAACAGAACGCAGGCGTTGGCGATAAGCACCGAAGCCCACACGACCGCCCTGATAGCGCGCGCTTTTTTGCTTTCATCGGGGCAATAGGGGAGATCGGCAATGGAAATGCTGATGGCAGAGACCGAGGCGAAAATCAAAACAAGGCAAATGACAGCAATTGTTAACGGCATATGTCACATCACTTCACTTTATCGAATACAATTATTAAGACATAATTATAGTTGATTTTTATAGAATTGTCAAGAATTTTGTAGAAAATAGGCGATTGTAAAAGCAAGTGGGGAGTGGGAAGTGATTAGTTTTGTTGACAGAAGATTATCCGCATTTGTCTTGGTGCGATTATGAAGCCAGCGCGTCGTGCGCTCCCCCAGTCGCTACGCGACAGCCCCC
>ONID01000083.1:0-4900 GCA_900317765.1 uncultured Eubacteriales bacterium
CACGAATATCTTCGTTGATCTGCACCTGTTGTTCTTTGCTTATGACCAAGCACCCCCAAATAAAATGATATTTTTGTACACAAAAAAGCACGGAGCAGGTTTTTGCCGAACCCTCCGTGCCATTCTTTCCATAGACAAAGCGCAAATCCGCAACGAGCCGCCCGAAATGAGCCGCTCAGAATGAACCTGCCATGAAAAATATTGACCGACCGCCTATCTTTCAGAACGGAGGTGAGGGAGGCAAACGCCCCGACTTCTTTATTGTCTGAATAAGTATAGCATATGATTTGATGATTGTCAAGTGGTTTTTTAGTACATTAAGAAATACACCTGATTCAAATAAATAATATTAGTTCATTATATTATTTTCCGATAATGACCTCTTTCCAAAAATTCGATAAATCCTTTATCTCTAAGAATTTGAAGCTGTTGGCGAATTTTCGCCTCAATATTCTTATTATGAATATGCTTTTGATGTAATAATTCAGAATACTGGTATACATCTTTTAGCGTAAATTGTTGTGACTTTATACCATTCACACAATTTAACACATCAATGAGCCATCCTCTTGCATCAAGATTCTTGGTTTGCAATTGTTTAATTATACAGTATTTAGAAATAACATCATTGATTGGATTAAAATGGCTGTTCTGAATAATCTGAATTTTTGCTTGTTCAGGGATACTCGCGTAAAGAATATTACAACCAATCCAACCTGCTCTTTTTGCTTGTTGCCCAAGAGGTTTACGTTTTTCAATAATATCAGGAACAAAGAAGAACTTCGGTATCAATGTAAGACTCAAAATGTTGTAATCGGAAGAGTAACTCATCACAAATAAATCAGGATTCGTAGAACTTGTAATTCTTTCAATCATTGTTTTATATGCGCCATCAGGAATCTTTTTTCCAATATTCCCTTTTTTGGTTTTTGTTCAAATATTTCTCCGCAAATATCGCACTGCATATCACCAACAGGATAATTATTTTCTGTTTTTGAAATGTGTGAACTCCCACAACATGGGCAAAACATATTCTCGCTTACCCAGTATTCGCTCATTACACGTATCCTTTGAGATTCGCTGTTATAGCGATGAGCAATATTGGTATCAAAACATAGGTTATTCAAACTCAATTCATCCCTTAAAAGAGAATGCAATGACAACTAAATAAACGCCACGTACTCCTCCACCCCGTCGCGCTTAGGCGCATTCGGCTCCTGCGCGGGATAGCCGATGGCAATCAGCGCGGAGACAACGCGGCTGTCGTCCAGCCCGATAATGCGCCCGACTTCCTTCTCGTCGAAGATTCCCATGATCACCGAACCGACGCCGTAATTGTGGGCGGCAAGGCAGAAGGTCTGCGCCGCTATACCCGCGTCGAACATCTGCCATTCGTTGCCCTTGCTTGTGGAAAAACTGCCGTCCGGCTCGTAGCCGCATATTCCCTTGACAGAGGTCAGCACGACGAGCGCCGCTACGCCTTTGATGATGCCGGCGTTGTGTTCTCTGCCCATCACGCCTTCATCGGCTATTTTTTCCATTATGTCACGGCTGTCTACCACAATGTAACGCGGCGTCTGGCTGTTTTTCCATGTCGGGGCAAATCTTGCCCCGTCAATGATGGCTTCTATCGTTTCGCGGCTGACTTTTTCATCCGTAAATTGACGAACGCTGCGTCGGGTTTTGATGCCTTCAATCAGTTCCATATTTCTTTCAGCACTCCTTTGAATGAAAAATTTAATAGCTAAACGCCAAGCACTCTATATTTCAAGCCCGTCAGGGCTTCCGACGTTATTCATTATTCGTTATTCTCTATTCTTTATTAATTAAGCAAAGCGTTACCGTGCATTCAACTTGGCGGTCATCATTTTGGCGCACTTATAGACGTCGCCGCAGCCCATTGTGATGACCAGATCGCCCTCCTCGGCGTTGGCAAGGACGAAATCAGCCGCATGATGTCGGTCAGCACAACCTTGTCGGCAATCTGCAGCACATCGGCGAATTCCTGCATATGTGCCTTGGTGCGGGTGTAGGTGAAAGGCTGGAACACGGCCCAGACACGCTTGTAATCCATTTCCTTGCAGGCGTGGAGCGTCGCTTCAATCTCTGTGGGATGGTGGGCGTAGTCGTCGGCTATGGTGATACCGTTATGGACGGTATGTATTTCAAATCTGCGGCATGCGCCGGAGAACATGCCGAGTCCCTTCTTTACGTCGTCGGGAGTCGCGCCGACATAAATCGAAGCAGCCGCGGCTGCGAGTCCGTTGAGGACATTGTGTTCGCCCGGCACCTTCAGGGTGATCTCTGTGAGCTTCTCGCCGTGATACATAAGGTCGAACTTCCAGAAACCGCCGTTTGCCTGCTGCACGTTGACCGCGTAATAATCATTCTTGGGATCAAGACCGAAAGTGATGATCTTCGCCTTGGTCGTGTCAAGCGCCTTCATAGTGTTCTCGTCGTCGCCGTTGGCAATGACAACGCCGGTGGTCTGACCGGCAAACTGGCGGAAGGATGCAATGATGTTGTCGAGCGTTCCGAAGTAGTCGAGGTGATCCGCGTCGATATTCAGAATCACCGCGACCTCGGGAGTGATCTGGAGGAAGGTATCGACAAATTCACAGGCTTCACACACCATGCGGTCGCTCTTGCCGGCTCTGCCGTAGCCCTCGATGAGAGCTAACTTGCCGCCGATCACAACGGTGGGATCAAGCTGCCCTGCCATCAGAATTGTCGTGACCATGGAGGTGGTTGTGGTCTTGCCGTGGGTACCGGAAATGGCGATGTCCCTCTTGTATCTTCGGCAGACAGCGCCCAACAGCACCGAGCGTTCGATGGTCGGCACGCCCGATTCCTGCGCCGCGACCAGCTCGGGATTGTCCTTGGCAATGGCCGCGGAATACACCACCAGTTCCGCATCGCCGATATTCTCGGCGCGCTGACCGATAGCGACAGGAATGCCGAAGGAGCGCAGACGCTTGACGGTGTCGGAATTGTCGTCCACGTCGGAACCGGAGATCTGCTTGCCGTCACCCAGCAGAATGTCCACCAGCGGACACATGCCCGAGCCGCCTATGCCGATGAAGTGGATGCGGCTGACCTTATTCAGAAGTTCGTCGTATTCTCTGATTACTTTGCTTCTCATGTGTATCATATCCTTTGTGATTATTCTGTACCGAAAGATGAAAACATCTGTAAAGATTATTTTACCACCTTTTTCCCGTCCTGTAAAGTGGTATTTGTTAAATATTCGCAATCCTGCTTCTTGCCTTGCGGACTGCAAGGACAATGGTGCTGAGCATGATCGCGGGGATGGAGAGCAGGTACCAGTACGCCCAGTATTCCGGGCATATCTGCCCCATGACATTGAGGTATTTGTCGGAATAATCCCATATCATCATATTCAGCCGGACATTCAACAGCCACCCGGCGGCAAATTCCACTCCCGTGATGTAAAAGCTGCAAAGCGAACAGCGACTCAGCAAATCAAGCTCGCCGTGACGCTCGTTGCATCTATGGATCAGCAGCAGACAGATTCCTCCGGTCACCGCCATTGTCCAGTGCGTCCTGCCGCGCCAGAGTATTTCGATAAGGCTGTACAACGCCGCGCCCGCCGCAAACACGGCGGCATATTCCCTGCTGTTTCTTTTTATTTCCATATGGATGATTATTCTTTCCTTTCTGCATGAATGATTAACAATATTTTTGACCTGTCCTCAAAAAATATCCCGCTACGCCATCATGCAATTATTGGCGAAGAACAAAAAAACTCCGCACACCGTTTTTTGAGCCGATGCGCGGAGAGATGGAATGACAGATAATGAAAATCACACGGAAACCGAAATGCCGAGAATCGCGGCAGTGGCAACGATCTGTGCCGCGTTGCAGAACACTCTGCCCCAGAATGACATCTCGCCTGTGGTTCTCTTGGCGTAGTCGTTGAACATGGTGATGCTGCCGAGCATTCCGACCAGCACAAACACGACCGACACGGTGAAGAGGAAGAAGGAGAAGATAAAGGCAGCCAGGCTCATAATGGTCATCGGGAAGAAGCAGATCGTGACAGCCTTGAAGGTTTTAATCAGAGGAAGTCTCTTGCCCTCCAGCACGGAGAAAAGGTACTGGATGCCTGCGAAAGCGGCGAGGCAGCCCGCCATTGAAAGCAGCGAGAAGAAGAATATTCCCAGTCCTGAATTGTTGATATCCTCGGAAATGAAATTCGAAATCATAAACGAATCGAGGCCTGTCATCTTGTTAATAGCCCAGTCCACGCCGTTGCTGAAAATCACGGAGGTTCCGAGTGCTGCGAATATGACGTTGACCACTCCGAACACGATCCACATGAAATGACTTCCTGTCACAGCGTCCACAGCCTTGTGCGGCTCTTTGGAAAAAAACGCCTTGGCGCAGTCGAGCACGCCCATTCCCAGGTCCTTCACGTCAAATTTGCCTCCGCTCTGAGGAGTGGAAGGGGCGGCGTCGCAGTTCGGGCAGGTGTTGTCTGGCTTGAGCAGGGCACCGCAGCGTGTACAAAATCTTGAATTCATAATGATCTCTCCTTTGGAAAATTCTAATAGCCGATTGTAAAAGTGCGAAAATACCGAAAATTGGTGGGGTCATGCATTGTTCAAAACGAAGTTTTTCTCCGGTCGGGGCAAGAAAATCGTTGTATTGGACTATTTCTGTATTCGCCTGAACCTTTTGCGTGTCGACACTGGTCTTGCTCGGTCGCACCGCTTAACAAGTTAAGCTAGGCTCCCTCGTGAGGGCTCTACCCTCACCCTCCCGCCAGTGCTCTACCCTGGACCTGCCAGGGAGCCTTGCCCCCTGGACCCCAATGTCATCAACTTAAGGGGATTATGAAGGATGTGCCTTGCACCGGGGGTGCTCCCCCAGTCAGCCA
>ONID01000083.1:4938-20449 GCA_900317765.1 uncultured Eubacteriales bacterium
TGAGGAAGGTGGCACGAAGTGCCGGTAGGAGCGCCCCCGGCGCAGGTTTCTTCTTAAGTTGATGACATTGCCCTGCACCCCACGCTCGCCTGGGAAAAAAACGCTCGCTTGTTAGCGCTGCGCTATGCTTTTTTCTTTTTTGTTTTACAATCGCCTATAAATTCTAACCGAAATTCACTTTTTTCTTATTCAACAATTAATTCGGGGAAGGCGACGCTCACCGATGTCTTGAAGTCGTTCATCGCCTGATCGGCAGTCTTCAGACCGCCTGCGAACCGGTTCATGTAGGTATTGAAAATGCCTCCGATTTCGCTGTCATATGTTGTCATGCTGGTCATGTTGATTCCCTTGGCGGCAACCGACAGCTGCTGGTAGTAGTTCTGACCGCCTATGAAGGAATCTTCAAACTGCGGGTCATACCTGACCTGCGAAACGATTTCGCTGCTTGCGGCAAATTCTCCGGTTGTGCGAAAATACCTTATCGACTGGTCGAGCCGCGTTTCATCGTCCGTGCAGCCGGTAAACAGGGAAATGAAGTCGCCCGCTTCGTCCTTGTGCCTGCTGCCGCCGTAAGCGGCGAACCAGCTTCCGCCCCAGCAGTAATTGGCAGGTCCCGGCACCACGGCCCAATCGCCATAGCTTCCTTCGCCCTTCATCTTGCCGCCGCACGCTTTCTTCATCACGTACAGCATACAGATTCCGGATGAAAAATAGCCGAAAACGCTCTGCGTGTCGCTGATTCCCTGGAGCCACGCCTCCGACCACTGCTCCGCGGTGTACATCAGATGACTGTCAGCCATTTTCTGAACATAGTCCACATAAGCCTGCTTGCAGGGGCTGATAATCAGTCGTCCGTCCCGTACCCACGGTTCACTGTCAGACGATATGAAGGGCTTGAGCATATCCTGCTGTCCGGCAAGCATTCTGGTCTTGCCCTCCGAGGCTTCGGAGACCTTTTGCGCAGTGGTGTAAAAACCATCCCAATTGCTGATCAGGTTTTGTATATCGTCAGGGTTGTCTGTTCCGAGGTATGCCTTCGCCATCGACCGACGGTACATGAAGATTCCCGGATCAGCCTGCCATCCCACCGCCTTGACATGCCCGTGCGAATCGGTGGCTGCCTGTGCCACGTAGGGAAAGTATCTCTCAATGGTGACTTCCAGACCGAGATCCGAAACATCGGCCGTCAGATCGGATTCTATGTACCTCTTTATGTTGTCGGGCGACAGCATGAACACATCGGGAATGTCCTCGCCGCTGTCAATCGCCTTTTGCAGTTCATCGGAAAAGTCCGCCGAATTGACCGCGCGGATGCTTGCCTCAAAGCTGAGATCAAGCGGTGTTGATTTGAGGAAGTTTTCCAGCTCGCTGCGGTATTCCTCGGAATACACCCACACGATGATTTTGCTTTTACCGCCGCATGAGCCGAGCAGAACTAATGTCGAAAGAATCATCGCCGCAGCCATTACAAGAGATATGAGCCTTCGCAGCAATTTATTTCCGCCGAAAATCAAAAGCTTCTCTCCTTTTCGGGGTAACATTATTTTCTTGAATAATCATGAGCATTTACTCACAATGCTATTATATATCATATTCTTCTGATTTACAAGGTCTATTTTATGAAAAATTTCCAAAAATGTACAGGAGTGCGTCCTAATGCCGGATTATTATAAAATCGCGTTGAAGTACGGCGCTTATTTTGCCTTGTTTTACCTCGGCGTCAAATACGCGCTGCCGCTCGCAGCGCCGTTTATCATTGGACTGAGCGTCGCCGCGCTGGTTCAAAAACCCGCCAGACTGCTTTCGGAGAGAATACCTGCCCTCAGTTACAGAACCTGCTGCGTAATACTGACGTCAGCCGTCATTTTCGGCACCGTGGCTGTGGTATATCTTGCCGTTTGTTCCATCGTAAACGGGGCTATGTCGTTCTGTCCCGGCATACCGGAACATCTGAACAGAATCAGGCAGTTTGTCAACGAAGTGTCGAACGGCGCCAAGGGAGCCGGCACATGGGGAAAGTTTACCGCCTTTGTTGCCTCCGGTGCCAGCCATTGCATGGATTTCTTCTCCGAAAACTACCGCGACTATCTGCCCTCGGTTCTCCGTCGCTCCACGAGCCTTTTCTCGGGACTGCCTTCCCTGCTCACGGCTGCGGTTTTCACGGCGCTGTCCGCTTTTTTCGGATGCGGGAATTATCGCGGCATCAAGGAAGGAATCAGACGCTTTCTTCCGCAGGAAGCCGCTGAAAAAACTTCGCTGATCATCCAGACCTCCGTCGCCACTCTGACCGAAATGATGAAAACCTACGGTCTTATCATGCTGATCACATTCTCAGAGCTGCTGCTCGGACTCGGCATCATGAATCTCGCCGGGTTCGGAACAGGAAATATTATTACTGTCGCACTCGTAATCGCGCTGATAGACATTCTTCCTGTACTCGGAACAGGCACCGTGCTTATTCCGTGGGCGCTTTTTGAATTCATCTCCGGCAGAGTGGTTTCCGGCATCATGCTGCTGATATTGTTTGCGGTCGTCGAAACCGTGCGGAACCTGCTCGAGCCTAAACTCATCGCGGGCAAACTGGAGCTTCACCCCTTCTTTTCCCTCGCGGGAGTCTATATCGGCGGAAAGCTCTTCGGCGCTGCCGGAATATTCATTATGCCGCTTGCCATGATGATATTCAGACAGATCTACAGTCAAAAAAACAGCGCTGCGAACTGATGTACCGTTCCGCAGCGCATTCTTTTTTCTGAAGACATGAATTACTGAGCATTCCCGGGAGCTTCCGGATTCTCCGCGTTTTCCTCCTGCTTTTCTTCATCCGCAGATGCCTGCGCGGACTCATCCGGCAGGGGCTCGGCTGTATGTTCGCTTTCCGGATCCGGCTTCTGTTCCTTCCTGGACCTGGAAGCCTCCTCCGCTTTGTTCTTTGCCGCTTTCTCCGCCTTTTCTCTGCACTTCTTTTCGCTGTCGTCCACCTTTTTCTCGGCAATCTGCCGGATATAGCTGTCATCCACCATGCACTGATACATCCTGATGAAAGCCATGAAAAGGAATATCGCTATGATAATATACGGAACGAATCTCGGAAATCCGGCATACACATCGCCCGATATTCCGAAAACGACAATGAACACCATCAGCGTGTAAAACACCGCCGAAGCCACTATTTTGACACGCGTCAGCTTTTCCACTAATTTTCTGATTCTGCTTTCGGGCAAGTCGATTTTCTTTAATATCCAAACCAGCATAAACAAATCCTCCACACTTACAGACAGCGTAATTCCTCAGATCACATCACGCCGGGGAAGCCGAGTTTTTTAAGCGCGTCATTTGCCTGCTTGTTGCCCGCCTTCGCCGCTCTGCGGTACCATCCGGCAGCTTCGGAGAGATCCTTTTCCATGCCGATTCCATTTTCACAGCACATTCCGTACATCACCTGTGCGTTCTGAACGCCGCCTTCCGCAGCAATCAGCAGAAGTTCCGCGCCCTCTTTCGGCTCGTTGCCCGTGCCGTTCTTGACGGCAAATTTTTTGAGTGCCAGCATAAAACAAGCCATGGGAAGTTTTCCTTCGGCTGCCTTTGCAAGATAACTGTCGGCGACAGCCTGGTCCTTCTCCACACCCACTCCGTTTTCATACATCATCGCCAGGTGGAACATCCCCTCGGTGACGCCTTGGTCAGCTGCCTTTTTAAAATACGCCACTGCCTCCGAAGGAGCCTTTTCCTCTCCGCAAAGACCTAACAGCAGGCAAAGCCCGACCTTATTGAGTGCCGGTCCGAAGCCCATGTCAGCCGACTTGCGCCAGTATTCCAATGCGGTCGCTTCGTTCTTCTCCACGCCGGTACCTTCCAGCAGGAAGGAACCGTAATTGCAAAGCGCCTTCGCGTCGCCCCTGTCAGCGGCAATCTTTGCAACCGCAGCGGCTTCGGAAACGTCCTTTTCCACGCCGTCCGCACCGATCAAAAGCTTGTCGCAGAGTTCGTTGAGCTCGTCCGCCGTCATTTTTTCAAATTCATATTTCATAACAAAAACTCCTGTTCAAAAAATAATGTTCTCATCCAAGCGATTTCAACACATCGATCAGCTCGCTCCAGCTGTATATCTCTATGCCCTCTGTCAGTTCACATTCGCTGTCGTATCTGAGATTTCCCTTGTACCACACGGGCGTCATCCCCAGCGCGGAGGAACCCTGCACGTCAGGAACAATCTGATCACCGCAGAACCATACCTTATCCGGACTCACTCCCGCTTTGGAAAGGGCGACCTCAAAGATGTGCCTGCTCGGCTTGCGGAAGAGATAATCGCATGAGGAAATGACAAATGCAAAATCCGCCTCGGGTATCGCATTGTATATTCTTTTTTCGAGGGTGCGTCCGCAGAAGGAAAGATTGCTGACGACGCCTGTGGGAATATTTTCGCTCTTGAGAAACGTCATCAGTTCGCCGATTCCCTCACACGGCTCATAGGGATTCGCCGCTTCCCAGAATTCGTGTTCCAGGTCGCGCAGGTCGCAGTCCCGCGGGAACTCCACGCCGAGTTTAGCGAAGAGATAGCGGTTGATGCTCTCCTCGGAAATCTCGGTCAGCCTTTGGTTGCGTTTGGCAGGATTGAAGCGGCCAAGCTCGGCATTGAGCTTATCCTCCTCCGCCTGGAGATCGGCTCCCGTCACGCCCATCGGATTCGATGAGGCGTAACGCAGAATGCTGTCGAATCCGGCGGCGCCGTCATAGCCGCCTTCTTTTACGAGCGTCTGACCGTAATCGAATAATATGAATTCCGGCTTTTTAAGCGCCAAAGTGATTCCTCCCTCTGTCAGAAATAGCAACTGTCATCGCATAGTAAAAATTATATCACAGTTGCTTCCAACAAACAAGCCTTTTTTTAATTTTTTCCATTCCGGCAGTTTTTTTGAATCTTTTATTTATGATGGCATTTTGAGCACTCTCTATTATGAAAAATCATTTGCTCTTCTTTTGCCCGGACGGGAATCCTCTTCATCTCCCGCTTTGAAGCTGTAAATGGGCTTGATGATTTTGTCAATATCCACGGTGGGCGAAATATTGTTCACGATATCCTCCATGCGCTTGTACGCCATGGGACATTCGTCAAGCGTGCCGCTGCCGACCGAGGTGGAATAGATGCCCTGCATTTCCTTCCGGAAGGACGATACCGTGAAGCTCTCCCTCGCTTCCTTGCGGCTCATGAGTCTGCCGGCTCCGTGAGGCGCGGAGTAATTCCAGTCGGCATTGCCCTTGCCGGTGCAGATCAGGCAGCCGTCACGCATATTCACCGGAATGATCAGCTTCTCGCCTGCCTGTGCCGAAACCGCGCCCTTGCGGAGAATCATGCTGTCCGTGTCGATGTAGTTGTGAATGGTGGTGAATTCGCCGTCTACCTTGAGCTTCATTCCCTTGACAAGCTCGTGCGCCATTGCCTTGCGGTTGAGCATGGCAAAGCGCTGCACGATCTTCATGTCGTGAATGTAAGCTTCAAAGAGATTCCCGCTGACACAGGCAAGCTGACGCGGAACGCTACAGTTCACGCTGCTCTGCAGAGTTTTGAGCGCCGACTGTATCTCCTGCTCCCTTCCCTCTGCCTTATACCGTTCGATGAGGCTGCGAACCTCGTCCTGCGGGACGGAATTGAGCGCTTTCCACGCCTGTTCCTGGTAATAGAAGGCGACCTCCAGTCCGAGGTGACGGCTTCCCGAATGGATGACGATATATATGCCGCCGTCTTCGCCCTTGTCGGCTTCTATGAAGTGGTTTCCTCCGCCGAGGGTGCCGAGACTGCGATAGGCCTTGCCGATATCCACCCTTGAAGCGCAGTAAAGCTCGCTCAGGTCGATTTCATCCGCAAAGGTATGCGTCTTTGAACGGATATTGAATCCTGAGGGGATCAGGGCGTTCACAGCCTTATCCAGCTTCTGCACCTCGATAAACTTATTTTTGAGCCGCAATACCTCCATACCGCAGCCGATGTCCACACCCACTAAATTCGGCACGACGGTGTCGGCAATGGTCATTGTCGTACCGATGGTACAGCCCGCACCCGCGTGAACATCCGGCATGATGCGGATGCTTGCGCCCTGTGTGAAGGGCTGATCGCAGAGCAGCCTGATCTGATCGATTGCCGACTGCTCTACCACATTAGTGAACACCTTCGCGGTGTTGTATGCTCCGATAACTGTCTGTTCCATTTATTCTGACTTTCATCTCCTACAATAAATAATTCCTCCGTGTGATACATATTGTACCCCACGGAGGCGCAAAATTCAATATTCCATTGCTAAAGAAAACCTAAAGATTCCGGCGGCTCAGAAAGCCATCATCGTGATCGCCATACCGAGCTTTTCTCCCATTCTGACCCGTGTTTCCAGACCCTTGCGGGTGTTGACCATGAATTCGTCGTCCGGGAACATCATTCCCTTCTTGAAGAGCATGATAATGCCTGCGGTCGAGCAGAGGAAACGTCCCTTGACCTCGCCGCGGCTGAATGCCGGACTTTCGCTGTCGCCGAGCTGTTCCACGCCCTTGGCGTTGCCGCAGGCTTCCACCTGAACCACGCCGTGAAAACGCTTGGTGTTCATCACCGTGCAGGTTCTGGGACCGAAGAACATCGAGTCCTCCTGGTTCTTCTCCGCGTCAAGCTGACGCACATCGACCAAAACGCCGTCGTCGATATTGATGAATCTGTGCGGGTCAGCTTCGTCAAGCCGGATAATCAGGGCAAGTCCGCCGGAAAAATCCTTTGCGTCGCCTTCACCGCCCATCAGCTTTTCAATGGAATACATATGTCCGTTAACCGGAATGGTGCATAGATTGTTGATAAAATGCGCGGTCAGCCATCCGTCACAGGGACAGATCAGACTGTTGGACGCTCCGTCCAGCGGACGCACGCCCTCCTTGAAGGGGCGTGACAGATAATCCTCAAAGCTCTCGTATTCGGAAGCGTCGTCCGGATCACAGTCTGCCAGATCGACGCCGTATTTCTCCATATGGTTCTTGATCTCCACCTTGGGAAACAAGCCTAATTTCAGTTTATTCGACACAGGAAGGTACTTGCTTTTTTTTGCTTCTATTACGGGTCTTGCTCCGTATCCTCTGATTTCACCGCTCATATAATGAAAATCCTCCGTTTATTTTTCTTTGCAATGTATATTATACATAATCAATCGCCGGTTGTAAAGGAATTTTGTCATGTTTTTTGAAAATTCGACAAAAAAACACTTGTTATTTATTTTCGCCATCATTCTTTCTCCGCATCATCATATTCTTTCCCTCAGTTGCATATGCATTACAGTGAAAAATAAAAAAAGCGGTGATCAGCCGCGACGGAGGTAGAAAGAAATGAGCAAATACAAATCTTTTTCGGTACATTCGGGAATATGCAGCTGCCGCAAGGCCATTGCATCCATCGTGGCTGCCATCACGGCGGCGGCACTTCCGCTGGCGATCTTAGGGGTCGGCACCGTGGGAGCGATACTTTTCAGGGTATCGAGCTTTTCAGCGCACAGCATGATGCCGACGGCTGAAGCATCCTCGGCAGAACAGGAACAGACAGCGGCGTCTTCCGCAGTCCAATCAGAAGAGGAACCGCCTGTTTCCTCCGAAGAACCCTCCGAGCCCAAAAAGGCAAGCGGAGGAAAAGAGAGCGCAGACGCATCATCCGACACCTCATCGCAGACAGAAACCAGCTCCGAAAAGAAAGACAGCGGCAAAGGCAAGGTGAAGGAAAAGAAAATCAAGAATTCCGGCTACAATTACGGCAACGTGTACGTAAAAGACGGCAATTCCAACTACGACCTGAACATCAAGAAGCTGCTGAACACCGATGCAAAATGCAAGATCAAGAAGAACGCG
Organism: uncultured Eubacteriales bacterium; assembly: GCA_900317765.1. Classification (GTDB taxonomy): domain Bacteria; phylum Bacillota; class Clostridia; order Oscillospirales; family Acutalibacteraceae; genus RUG762. The sequence continues at coordinate 12,805 of ONID01000083.1, forward strand.
GGCTATCAGGTGCTGATCGTGCACACGCACACCACCGAAAGCTACGCGGAAAAAAGCCAGGACTGGTACAGCAAGAAATACAACCACCGCACCACCGACAAATCCGAAAGCGTGGTAGCCGTCGCGGATGAGATAGAAAAGAAACTCAACAAAGCCGGCATCCGCACGCTGCACATCACGACCTATCACGATTATCCCGAATACACGGGCGCCTACGACCGCGCGCGCAAGACAATCAATAAATACCTCAAAAAGTACCCGTCCATCGAAATGGTGATCGACGTGCACCGGGACGCAATGACGCAGGACGACGGAACCAAAATCAAGCCCACCGCCAAGATCAAGGGCAAAAAGGCGGCACAGGTGATGATTATCACCGGATGCGACAACGAGGGAAAACTGGATTTTGACGGCTGGCGGGACAATTCCATTATGGCGGTGCAGTTGCAAAAGAAGATGGCGGACAAATACGAAGGCCTCGCTCGTCCCCTCTACTTCGCCCCCTTCCGCTACAACATGGATCTCACGCCCAACTCCCTGCTGATCGAATTCGGCACCGACGTCAACACCCTTTCCGAAGCAAAGTATTCCGGTCAGCTCGTCGGCAACTGCCTGGTGGAAGTGCTGGGAAAATACGTGGTGGACTAACGTTAGGTTGAAGGGTGAAGGTAGGAGGTTTTGCAAAAAGAACAATGATCGGGTGACAATCACAAACGGTGTACCAACCATTTTTTCAGAGTCGGTACACCGTTTGCTATTATTCATGCTAAATGCTAACCGCTAACCACTATCCACAACTTAAGCACTCCCCCAGTCGGCTACGCCGACAGCCCCCTCTTTGAGGGAGCCGTTTTTTGCCTCCCTCAAAGAGGGAGGTGTCTCGCCGCAGGCGAGACAGAGGGAGTTAAATTCACTAAGTTGTGGATAGTGAACCGCTAACAGCTAACGGCTAACGGCTGATTACTTCACCGTGACGGTGATCGTCTTGGACTGTGCGGTTTTACCCGCGCTGTCTGTCACTACGCAGTAGAGCTGGATGCCGTTCCATGTGGAATTGGGCGATACCGTTTCGCTTGCATGTGTGCGTCCGTTCCAGACGCTGAAGGACGTCTGTCCGGCTTTTTTGAAATACCACTGGTATTTCAGATCGGTGCCGCTTGCTTTGAGGGAAAGCGTGACCGGATTGCCGGCTGTCACGGTCTGATTGGTGGGCTGGGTCGTGATAACTTGGTGGGCTGGGTCGTGATAACGGGAACTTCCTTGACGGTAACGGTGACGGTATTCGATTTTGCCGTATTCCCTGCCGAATTCTTGACGATACAGTAAAGCTGTATTCCGTTCCACGTTGCGTTGGGCGTGCAGGTTTCGCTGGCGTGTGTTCTGGAGTTCCACACGCTGAATTCGCTCTGACCCTTCTTCTTGAAATACCACTGATAGGTCAGTCCTTCACCTGTCGCTTTCAGCGAGAGGGTCACCGGATCGCCGAGGTTGACGGTCTTATTGGTCGGCTGGGTCGTGATGACAGGAACCGACTTGACCGTCACCTTGATGGTATTGGACTGCACGGATTTTCCGGCGCTGTCCTTGACAATGCAATAGAGCTGAATGCCGTCCCATGTGGCGTTGGGTGTGCAGGTTTCGCTCGCGTGCGTGCGGCTGTTCCACACGCTGAAGTCGCTTTGTCCCTTTTTCTTGAAATACCACTGATAGGTCAGTCCTTCGCCTGTCGCTTTGAGGGAAAGGGTTACGGAATCGCCGAGATTGACGGTCTTATTGGTGGGCTGGGTCGTGATAACCGGACCGTTCTTGACCGTCACGGTAACGGTATTGGATTTTGCCGTATTCCCTGCCGAATTCTTCACAATACAGTAGGGCGTGCAGGTTTCCGATGCGTGCGTCCTGCTGTTCCAGACGTTCCACGTGGTCTGCCCCTTCTTCTTGAAGTACCATTGGTAGGTCAGACCGCTTCCGGTTGCCTTGACGGAGATTGTTAAGGAATTGCCCTTTGTTATTGTCTGACTCTTTGGCTGCTCGGAGACGGAAAGCACGCTGATCGTCGCGGGAAGGGAATTGACCGTCCTGCTGCTGTCTGTCACCTTGCAATAGAGCTGAATGCCGTCCCACGTGACATTGGGAGTCACGGTTTCGCTTGCGTTGGTGCGGTTGTTCCAGACGCTCCAGTCGGCGGCGCCTTTTTTCTTGTAGTACCACTGGTATTTTAGTCCGCTGCCCGTCGCTGTGACCGAGATGGTGAGCGAATTGCCGAGAATAATGCTCTGGCTTTTGGGCTGCCTGGTGATCGTGAGCGAACCGTAATTATAAACCACGGTGACGCCTTCCGGAAGATTCTCGCCCAGCCCGGACGAGTTCCACTGTGCCTCGGTGCCGGCGAAGTTGATTTTGGTCAGCGAGGTGCAGTTCTTGAATACAGCGGCTTCTATGGAGCCGTCTGATGTGACGGTGATGTTCTTGCCCTTGATCGTGACGGTTTTGAGGGATGTGCAGTTGTACAGCGCACCCTTGCCGATCTGGGTGACGGATGCGGGAATGGTCATTTGCGTCAGGCTTTTGCAGGAGGCAAAGGCGCCTCCGCCTATTTTTGTGACCGAATCGGGAATGGTAATGGCGGTGAGAGCGGAACAATAGTTGAAAGCGTCCTTGTCGATAGTCTTTAAGGCTTTGGGCAAGGTCACGCTTTTTAGCGACGTGCAGCTTGAGAATGTGCCTTCGGGTATCTCGGTAATACCGTCCGGCAGGGTCACGGATTCCAGTGCCGAACAGCCGATGAAGGCCTGCTTGTACAGCCTGCTCACCGTGCTGCCGAAGCTGACGCTTTTCAGTCCCGTACAGTAATAGAACGCGCCCTCTCCTATACTGTAAACCGAATCAGGAATTCTGACGCTTGTCACTTTGTCCTTGGCGTAAAAGGCGTAGCTTCTGATGGAATTCACCGTTTCCGGAATGATCACGTCGCCGCCGCTGCCCTTGTATTCCTCCAGCACGCCGTCAACGATGCGGAAATCAGGGTTGTAATTGTAATTGACGGTTATTCCTTCAGGAAAACGCGGAGAGAGTTCCGCGGAATTCCATTCGCTCTCAGTACCGGCGTAATTCACGGTTGTCAGTGCGGTGCATCCGGTAAAGGCATAGGGCGTATTGTCTACCATGTAGATATACGGCGCTTTTGCCAGCAGATTGATGGTGGTGAGCTTCTCATTGTAGGCAAATGCGGAGAAGCTTATTTTGGTAACGGTGGACGGAATGGTAATGGATGTAAAGACTGTTTTCTGGAAGGAGTAGGATTGTATGATTTTCAGTCCCTCCGGCAATATCACGCCCGTGACCTTTTCGCAGCCTTCAAAGGAAGAATAATCCAGTATAGTCACAGTTTTGGGGACGGTAACTGCGCCGACGTTCATGGCAGGGGGACAGCGCAGGAGCATCGTTTGATCCTTGTTATAAAGAATACCGTTCGACGAACAGAAATAGGGATTGTCCTCCGCGACATTGATGGCGGGAAGATTGTTGCAATAGTCGAATACATACAGTCCGATGCTTTCCACCGACGCCGGAATCGTTACCGTCTTGATTCCGGAACTATCGAATGCCCTGTTGCGGATGGTTTTAAGTGTGGACGGCAGTGCGATCTCAGTAACTTCCGACTTGTACTGAAATGCTCTTTCGGCAATTTCGGTAACGCCCTCAGGAATTACCACGATGCCGCCGCTCCCCGTATAGGATTTCACAATTCCGTCCTCGATCACCAGACCGGGGTGATAGTCGCAGGTGACAGTCGGGCTTCCTGAGAACGCGTCAGCAATGGTTTTGCCGCTCTGCCGCATGGGAATTGCCTGCCAGTCCTCCTGCGAGCCGATATAATACACCTGGCTGACACTCCACGGGAAGGGCGTGTAATCGATTTTAGGCGCTTTCGCGTTCCAGTAGACAGTGGAATAACCCGTTTCCTGAAACGCGGAGCTTCCGATATAAGTGACCGTGGAAGGAATAGTGAGATCGCCGCTCAGGGCGCTGCATTCGCAGAACATATAATCCCCTATGATTTTTACGCCTTCCGGAATGGTGACGCTTTCCAGCGCCATGCATTTCTGGAAGCAATAGCCGGCGCATTCGCTCAGCGACCTCGAGAGAGTGACGCTTTTCAGATGCGGCGCGTTCATGAAGGCGCCCCATTTCACGGTCTTTACGGTGTCGGGCATATTGTATTCCGTGCGTTCTGAACCCAGCGCGTAGGCAAGCAGGGTCGTTCCGTCGGAAGTGAGCAGCGTGTCGCTGACTGCCTTGAAATTCCTGTTGCCGCTTGCGACCGAAATCGTCTTCAGAGAGGTGCAGCCCGCCAACAAGCCGTTATAAATAGTGGTAACGCCCGAAGGAACGGTGAAGGAAGTAAGCGAGGTGCAGCCTTCAAAGGCGTAATCTCCCAGATACGTGACGTTATTGGAAAGCGTCACGCTGCTGAGTTTACCGGCGTTATAGAAAGCTTCTGCGTTGATTTTTGTCACCTTGTTAGTGCTCACGCTCTCTAAATTGGCCGTTATCCGACGCATAGACGGAATTGTCCCCGGCGACATTCAGATTTTGCAGCGACGTACACTTTGCGAAGACGCCGGGCTCCATTCTTGTCAGCCCCGCGGGAATATTGACGCTCGTGAGCGACTTATTGCCGCTGAATGCCCCCGAAGAGACGGTGGTAAGCGTATCGGGCAGTGTCAGCGATTGCAGATCGCAGTCAAGGAAGGCGCTTGTCCCGATGGCGATAAGATTTGATGACAGGTGGACGTTTTTGAGCTTGTAGCAGGCGTAAAAGGCGAAAGAATTGATCTGGATGACGCTGTCAGGCATGGTGACGCTTGTCAGATTCGTTTTGTTGTAAAACGCGTTTTCACCGATGGATGTGACCCCATCCGGGATGGTCACATCTCCGCCGCTGCCTGTGTATCTTGTCAATACGCCGTTCACGATGGTAAAATCACCGTCGGCGTAAACGGCGGTTCCGCCGCCGCGCAGCAGCGGTACAAACGCCGCCGCCAGGCAGAAAGCCACGATCAGCGACAGGCTTCTGAGTGTTTTTTTCATGACTGAAAATACCTCTCTTTCATCAGAATTTTTTCTCATTTCTCACGGGAGTATTGAACCTCCCACTCACTCTTATTATACCGCATAAAAAATTAATGTCAATGAAATATGAATAAATGCCGATGAAGAACAGAGAATAATTATATAAAGTAACGATAAACGGCAGGTGTTAAGCCTAATGAAAAAACTCACTCAGCTTCATGTGGATGTTTCCGCCTATTTTCTCGCACTGACGCTGACGGTGATTCTTTGTTTCTTTGTCGCAGCCATGTGCTATGTCGAGCTGTGCGCAAGGGAAACGCTGCGCGATTCCGGCGGAATGCTTCTCGGACTCTTTGACGCGCTGATAGAATGGGTTGATGGACTTTTGAATTAATTCGTAATGCGTAATTCGTAATGCGGAATTAAAAGGGCTTAATGATGTTATGGAGTCTGATTTTTTTGTTATATTTTAACAGATTAATCTCATAAAAATATCCATAATTAAAAATAATACAAAAATCTCTTGACATCTTAAAACAACAATGCTATAATCACCACATCAAAACCGATGAGTAAGAGTAGTAGCCGATGATACAGCATCTTCAGAGAGCGGCGGTTGGTGTGATGCCGCGGTGTGAGCTTCGGTGAATGGACTTATGAGGGCGAACGAAAGCGCATCCGCACAAGGAACAGCGCGAGTAGCAATCGACGGGAATTTCGCGCCCGTTATCATGGCGAAGCGTATTTTTTTCAAGTACGTGCAAAGGTGGTCGGTTTCAAGCAGGAACCGGCAAGCCGGGTGGTACCGCAGGTGTCTGATAATTTTTGAATTATGGCTCCTGTCCCAGCAGTAAGCAGTTGGGACAGGAGTGTTTTTATTTCCTTCACCAACAATTCCATCTTTCAATAAAACTTCTGAAAGGACGATCACAATGAAACAGGACAAAAACATTCCCTACAAGGTATATCTCACAGAGGACGAACTGCCGAAGGCATGGTACAACGTCCGCGCCGACATGAAGAACAAGCCCGCTCCCCTGCTCAATCCCGGCACAGGCAAGCCGCTGAAGGCAGAGGAACTCGCCCCCATTTTCTGCGACGAGCTAATCAAGCAGGAACTGGACGACGACACCGCCTACATTGAAATTCCCCAGGAGATCAGGGACTGCTACAAAATGTTCCGTCCTTCTCCGCTGGTCAGGGCATACTTCCTCGAGGAAGCGCTCGGCACGCCTGCCAAGATCTACTACAAATTTGAAGGCAACAACACCAGCGGCAGCCACAAGCTCAATTCCGCCATGGCGCAGGCCTATTACGCCAAGAAGCAGGGTCTGAAAGGCGTCACCACCGAAACAGGCGCAGGTCAGTGGGGTACCGCTCTTTCGATGGCGTGTTCCTTCTTCGGTCTGGACTGCAAGGTCTACATGGTCAAGGTTTCCTATGAACAGAAGCCCTTCCGCCGCGAGGTCATGAGAACCTACGGCGCGTCGGTCACGCCTTCTCCCTCTATGGAAACAGAAATCGGCAAGAAGATTCTCGCTGAATTCCCCGGCACCACCGGAAGCCTCGGCTGCGCCATCTCCGAAGCCGTCGAAGCCGCCACCAAGCAGGAAGGCTACCGCTATGTGCTATCGGTCTGGAAGCAAAGGCGGCCTTTGACAAGCTCGGCGTCAAGCCCGACGTGATCATCGGATGCGCCGGCGGCGGTTCCAACCTCGGCGGTCTGATCTCCCCCTTCATGGGCGAAAAGCTCAGAGGCGAAGCCGACTACCGCTTCATCGCTGTGGAGCCTGCTTCCTGCCCGAGCCTGACAAGAGGTAAATTCGCCTATGACTTCTGTGACACAGGAAAGGTCTGTCCGCTGGCAAAAATGTACACCCTCGGCAGCGGCTTCATTCCGGCTCCCAACCACGCCGGCGGTCTGCGCTATCACGGCATGAGCGGCATTCTCTCGCAGCTGTATCATGACGGCTACATGGAGGCTACCTCCGTCTGCCAGACCGACGTATTCAAGGCGGCGGAGCAGTTCGCCAGAGTGGAAGGCATCCTTCCCGCTCCCGAAAGCTCACACGCCATCCGCGTCGCCATCGACGAAGCACTCAAGTGCAAGGAAACCGGCGAGGAAAAGACCATTCTCTTCGGACTCACCGGCACCGGCTACTTCGATATGGTCGCCTACGAGAAGTTCCACAACGGCGAGATGACCGACTACATTCCCACCGACGAGGAGCTTGCGGCCAGCCTTGCCAAGCTGCCTGTCGTCGCGGAGTAATTCCGATAAAAAATATTTCAAAAAACACTTGATTTTTGCGCCGCTGTGTGATAATATAGATTGGTAAATCTATTACACGGCGGCTGCATTGTTTCAATGCAAAGCGGCTGCACGGGATAATTTGAAAGAGGTGACAACCATGCAGGAGAAGATGCATCCCACATACGAGGATACAACCATTACATGCGCTTGCGGCAATGTCATTCACACACGTTCCACTAAGAAGGACATTCGTGTTGAAATTTGTTCCAAATGTCATCCGTTCTTTACGGGCAAGCAGAAGTTGGTTGATACAGG
>ONID01000163.1 GCA_900317765.1 uncultured Eubacteriales bacterium
GCTAAATGGCGGGGAGAAGTCTGCCCTTTTGGCTATGGTCGCTTAATCGTCATTTGTGCATTTTGACGAATGTGCCTCTTTTATGCTCATTTATAGTTTATAATTAAAATAACTTGTGCATTAGATGTTTCTTGATTGTGAAAGGAAATGATTGAAACATTATGGACACGCTAAAATGGCTTGAAAATTGGTACAGTTCAATGTGTGACGGCGAGTGGGAAAATTACTATGGTGTAAAGATCGATACACTTGATAATCCCGGCTGGATCGTAGAAATTGATATTGTAGATACACCTCTTGAGGAAAAGCAATTTGATTCCATAGTAATAGACAACGGAGAAAATGACTGGGTCAATTGTAAGGTTGAAAACGGGAAATTCGTCGGTGCAGGCGATAAAGGTAAACTATTTTACATTATTGAATCTTTTATTTCATGGTGCAAATTATGAACAAAGTAACATTTTAATAAAATATCATGCTGTGTGAATATGAAACAAGCTCTTATTCCCTTGTAAATACGCTCCCGTTGCGTCAAAGCGAGAGGCTTATGTGGCATTGGAATCAATTTTCTGTTTGACACGGAGATAATGGAAAGGATGGTTACAAATGAAAAAAGCAGGTATATTGGTTGTATTAGTAAAAAGGCAACATGGGAATCCGGCGTTCATTATGAGGTTTCCAATGTCGGAAGCGTGGAAAAGAAAGAGTTTCAATATCGGGTGTATGATCAACAGCATAACACGATTGATTCGGGCTGCACGGATGACATTGAACCCATTTTCTATGAGAATGACGGTTTCCTGAGATTATCGCTGAACTATGGCTCCGGCGCGGCAGAATATAAATACTACGATGTGTCAAAAGGTCTTGTGTCTGAACGGTATAATACCGTGCTGTCTGACAGATTTACACAGGATGGCGTTCTTATCGCCTATTTATCACAGGAAGATAATACGGTTGCGGTGGCTGTCCAAGACGCGTTTGATAAGTCGGTTTTTTACAAGACATTGACCGCGGAGTTTCCGATGAAGTTCAGTCCTTCCACGCAGGCGGAGTTCATCAGTGACACTCAGTTAAGAATCACCTATTTAACAGGCGAAGACAATGATGAAAAAATAGAATTGTTTACGATCAGGTAGATTCCATGCTAGAGGAGAATCAGAATGAATGAAAATGAAATGATCAAGGAAAACACTGAAAACACAGAACAGAAAGAAGTCAAGCCAAAATCCCATAAAAAACTAAAACTGATCACAGTGATAGCGGCGACTGTGCTGACGTCGGCTGCCGCCGTCTGCGGTGGGCTGTGGGCTTATTTCAATCCTGATATAAACCCTTCCATTCTGGGAGAGCCGAAGATTACGCTGTCTGTGAATGACGGATACCGTGACGATTGGCATTTCTTCTCATCGCCGGACGTGTGCTGGGTGGACTGGGGCGACGGAAAGTTGGAGTGCTGTGACAAAGATGAAGTCTTTTATCAAGGTGAAACCTATCTTGCGTTCAGCGGGAAAATAAAAGGAGACAACATCAGGATCTACAGCAGAGAAGATATCACTTTCTTTCAATGTTTTGAAGAACCGCTTACCTTGATCGACATATCTAACTGCCCTGTGCTTGAAAGTCTCAGGCTTGAAGGAATTATGCTCAAGGAAATCGATCTGTCGCACAATCCTCGGCTTATCAGTTTGTATCTGTCGCAGTCCGGTATAAGTGAGCTTGACGTCACGCACAACCCTAAACTGAAAGAACTGGATTGTTCATGGAGTGATTTACATTCGCTTGATGTTTCCCATAATACCAAACTGGAATGGCTTAACTGCGAAAAAAACCGCCTGACTCAACTTGACCTGTCCGATAATACCGCGTTGACATATCTTGATTGCGGGCACAATGATCTGACGAAGCTGGACATATCGCACAATGAGGTTTTGACAACACTGTATTGCTCACAAAATTACACCCTTGATTCGCTCGACCTGTCAGGGAACGCTCAGCTTGTCAATCTGTTTGTTACTCAGACCGGATTAAGCTCGCTGAATGTGTCGGACTGCGTTGAGTTAGATCATCTCACCTGCTCATATAATGCTCTTCGTTCGCTCGATCTTTCCCATAATACCAAGCTGAAAACGCTCGACTGCATGATGAATTACATAACGGAACTGGATTTATCGCACAATCCTGACCTTGCAGAGCTTAACTGCTCTTCCAACAGCATAACCGCGCTTGATTTATCCCAAAATAAATCGTTAAAGAAACTGATTTGCGGCAATAACCGTTCCACGCTGCGATATCCGAATGTGGAAACAAAATATATGACGAGTCTTGATTTGTCCAATAATGCGGAATTGGAAGTCGTTTCATGCTCTATGGAAAAGTTGACGGCGCTTGACGTTTCTCACTTGTCCAAGCTGCGGACGCTTCTTTGTTTTGACAATGAACTGCGCGAACTCGATGTGACTCAGAATGCGGAACTGGTCAATCTTTACTGCGGGAGCAATCAGCTTGCGTCGCTTGATGTGAGCGGAAATCCGCTTCTTAAAGAACTCTCCTGCGGGAAAAATGCCCTCCGTTTCCTCGATATATCCGGCAATCAGGGACTTACGGAATTGGATTGCGACTCTAATCCGCTTGAATCCTTGGATATTTCAAAGAATACCGCTCTGGAAAATCTGAATTGTTCGCATACTCCGCTGACCGTATTGGACATCTCCCATCATGAAAATTTGGACGTGCTTTCGGTTGCTTCGACCGATTTGACCGAAATAGACCTTTCACACAATAAAGAACTGGGATTTTTGGATTGCAGTTATACCGGTCTTACGGAACTTGATCTGTCACAAAACTCCATGCTCGGTTCTCTCTATTGCAGTCATTTGAAGTTGACAGAACTAAGCCTCTCGCGTAACGAGATTCTATATTATCTGAATTGTGAAGACGACGGTCTTGCGAATCTCGACGTGACAAACAATACAGAGCTTTCCATGCTTTATTGCAGCGGCAACCGTCTGACCAATCTCGATCTCTCGCAAAATCCTGATCTCGGTACATTGGAGTGCAGAAACAACAAGCTCACATCACTTGATCTGTCGCACAACACGAACCTTTCGCGATTGGATTACCGAGGTAATCCTGATTTAGGCGAAGTAGATATTTCCATGCTGCACTACCTTGAAGAACTGAATGAACCGCCAAGAGCAAAAGGATGAATGCAAAGCAAGAGTTTTTTCCGATAACAGTTTCCGCTGCGCATACTGTTAAAGAAGAAAGGATGTCTGAAATGAAAAGAACAAATATCTTCAAAAAAGCACTTGCGCTGACATTGGCGGCTGTGATGCAGGTGACAGTTTCTTCATGCCAACACAAAAACGGAGATTCGGCTGCAAGTGACAGCGATACCTCCGCCGATTTGAAAAGCGCGGAAGAAAAGTATTACTTCCCGATCACCAATCAATGCTTTTATGACGAGAAAGGTAAACCGACATGGCGTGAAACATATGAATTTTCTCCTGAAGGCTATCTGCTGGCGGCAAGGCATTACGGAAAGTTTTACGGAGAGCAGTTTGATGATACGTTATTTGAAATGGATGTTGAAACTTACCGTTACGATGAAGCGGGACGGCTAATCGAGGAATACAGGGGATATGAGTATCCGAGCTGCGGCGACGACGATGTTCACTATGACAAGGTTACAACAGTCTATCATTACGATGAAAAAGGACGCATGACCGGTTCCGAGCAGAAGACGGAGACATTTGTGATGCGCGACGTGACGAAAGATTTTTCCGACGATAATCTACGCTATGAATCGGAAAGCGTCATGCGTTCGGAGTGCGTGATTACCGAAAATGACGAAACAGGCGGCTGGAAATCCGAAGAGACGTTTTATTATATTTCACACGGAAAGACGACGGATACTTATACGGATATCACCGAGTACGACGCAGAGGGAAACGTCGTTTCAAGTATCAAAAACGATCGGATCGAAGATATAGTGACGTCTGCGCGTTATCAATATGATGACAAAGGTCGTCCTGTGTCGGTTTTCAATCAGTATCTCAGAGACGGAAAAGAGATAGGTGCCAACCGCGTGGAAGTAACGTATGACAACCGTTCGCGCATAGTACGCCAACGCAAAGAGAAGCAAAGCGAAGCGGAAGAGATATTGTATGAATATGACGACCTCAATCGTCTGACAAAACGTCTGACGAGGGACAGCGATTGGAACATTACGGAAACCGTTACTTATTTCGACGACGGTACGGCTGTAAGGGAAGACATTCCCCCATCGGATTTAGTGAAAAAGACAGAAACGCGCTATGCTGCCCTTGACGAGAACGGCAATTATCATGAATTTTCAGAATATACGGCTATTACCTCTGGATTTCTCTGATTCGTATTTTTACCCGATCATTGACTTACGATAAGGAGAATTTCAATGAAAAAGCATGACATTTTTTTATGGATATTGTTTGCGGTATTGGTGCTGTATCGCTGTACAGAAACAATTTATGATGGGTGGTTAGTTCTTGCTTTTATATCGTGCGTGATTGCCGTTGTACTTCTTGTGAAAAACAAACTGCCGTCAAGTACTTCTTGTGAAAAACAAACTGCCGTCAAAAAAATACATTGTCATTTCCGCAGTAATGGCAATAGCCGCAACCGTTGGGTATCAGGTAGATGATAATTATGGTGTCATTATAATTATACTGCTGGCTGGAGGCCTGATTGCCGGAATTCCGACATTGCTCACCTCATTGGCTGTTTTCTCCGTAATGGAAAAGACAAAAGCGTATTCATTACTGGCGGACAAAAAATGGTACTCCGTCCTACTGAGCATTGTCATTGGCGATGGCGTTCAGATCTGTCTTTATGGCTTATTGCGTCTATTTCTCTCACGGTGAAAAAATGAAAGGGTTCAGCCTCTTCACCATGTACTTTATGATGATTGCTCCGCATACGGTAGCCTACGAATATGATTTGAAAATAACGGTGGCAGCAGATGTTATTTTCGGACTTATATTGGCAGTCCTGCACCGCAAACGGGATATAGCAAGCGCCATAATCACCCGCGGAGTGATGGACATGTTTATGTTGATTTGATGGAATGTGAAAGATGAATAAGTGCATTGATTGCATATTTATGGAGAAAAGCGTATGAAAAAGTATATTGGCATAGTATCAGGGTTAGTCATATTATTGTTTCTTTCTGTCAGGTATATCCAATCCAATAACATTTCCAGAATAATGAATGATTATGATACATACGAAGAGCAGCTTTCCGCCAGCGGATTAAACATAGATATCGAACCGTCCGATACCAAGATTGGAGAATATCTTAATGGCGAAGGAAATGTTCTCACAATCACTTCATCCGATCAGATGGAATATATATTTTACAAGGTGAATCATTCCAACAACAGATATCCAAGATTCAGAGGCGATGTATGTGCCCTATACCTGCAAGAGGAGGGAAATTATCAGGGTGGCTGGGTTAAGTGCGAAATCAATATTTGCATAGAGTTCAGAAATAAGAAAACCCGTGTTATGATTTGGTACAAAAGTGATGATCATTCCAATACAGGTATCGCAAACCTTGTATATGATGATGGCAATTTCACCCCGGATTTGGCAAATCAAACGGAAAAGATTCAAAAAGCAGATTATATGATCAAACATTGGATATCTTCGGAAAGCCTTACCGCATATTACGATCAGGCGTGGGAGTATTATGATGTATTATGTTCCGCATCGGATAAGAACAATCAAAGGGAAATAATCATACTGTTGTTGTCAATTACCTTTTTCTTATCCTTCATCGTTATCCGTGTAATCGTGAAAACTCACAAAGAAAAATCAATGAAAATCATCCGCAATGAAAACCAGATTCTTACTTGGGAAAAGAGGTATAACGAAATCATGGAAGAATCGGAAGAAGAACTATACAGTACACGAAAGCAATTGCGTTTTCAAATCGTATCATCCGATCTGGATTTTTCGCAGAAACAGCGGGAACGCATTGCACTTCTTGTTTCAAAAATTGAAGACCAATCGGCTGAATGGAACAATGATGAAAAATAAAGGAGAATACTATCATGACGGAAGAATTAAAAAACGAAATAATTGCCAAACTCAGGCAGGTTGCCAGACAGGAAATCAAAATCACTTTTGGACAGACCGATGAACCGCTTCCTGTGGGGTGCAGCCGAATCGGCGGAAGACCGGACGTGCCGTCGGATTTCGTCTGGCCGACGTATGAGGGCAGCAGCTACGATGTGGAACTCAAATGCCGACCGCTCTCTTTTTTGGCACAGATTAATCTGCGGGACGTGGCGGCATGGGATGAAGAACACCTGCTCCCCACCGAAGGCATACTCAGCTTTTTCTATGAACTGGAGACGATGCAATGGGGCTTCGACCCAAAAGACGAAGGCTCATTTTCCTGACGATATGGAGCAGGTCTTCATTTTGCCGGAACTGCCGATCAATTGCACTCCGCAGGTCAGTCTGCCTGATTACTGGTGTATGAAACTGCCCGACGAGGTAACATGGGACGATTATTATGCGTGTTGCGCCACTTGTGATTATACGGAAGCGGAAGATGTGACCAAACTGCTTGGGCATCCCAATGTCATCCAGAATCCCATGGAAGAGGAATGCGAGAGAGTGACAAGGGGCTACCGCTGCGGCAATCCGGAGGATTATCAGAAGGTTCCGGAAGCGGAAAAAGAGGACATCAGCGCAAAGGCATCCGAATGGAGGCTGCTCTTTCAGATGGGAACGGTCGAAACCGACGATTATGAACTGATGTTCGGAGACGCGGGATATATCTACTTTTGGATTAGGCGGGAAGATTTGCTGAACCGCCGTTTTGACAGAATCTGGCTGATTTTGCAGTGCTATTAATTGAGTCGATTGAGTGAATAAAATGCCAGATAACTTTAAATCTATTGATGTATTACTTGAATATATCAATCCCTTTTTCCTTGCTTAATGCGGTGCAAATATTGTGTATTGACCACATCTTGACAAGTCTGGTATGTAAGTCTATAATAAGAACAGTGATATGAGAAATTCTCGCAATTCTCCAATTGATGAGGTTCTAAGGGGATAGGTAATGGCTGGTAACAAATAGGACGTATTGAATAAAGGAGGCAGATGGTGAAAAACCAAGCCGTGGAATTACGATTGTGTGCATTTCTAAAAGAATATGCTGCATCTGACGATTTGTATTGGGTTCCCATTACAAGGCTGAAAAAGGATATGCCCGTTGTCGCCTATGACCTTGATGCTATCTATCGGGATAACGAAATTTCCTTGCTGGAAAAGGTGTTCCGCCAATGTGACATCATGATAGTCAGCACGTTTCAGATGGACAGTCGTGAATATTTTGAAAAAGACGAAATATCTGCGTTGCTGTATGAAAAAGATAAGGACGGATTTAATTTTCCGTGGACGGTGGAAACCTTTTATTTTGACGCCACAGAGACGTGGCTGGTGTATGTTTCACATGAGGGAACGATTTCATTCACCGGCGAACTGATCGCAAGGACAGCCGAAGAAATAATTCCCGATCGTTATTTGTATCGGTGAAAAAATATTCCTAAACCCGTGAAAGGTTTATCACATAAAAGTTGGACGATTTTGTTTTTATCTATTGATTCCCTTTTCTTTGTTTAATGCGACGCAAATTTTGAGCATTGCTTATCTGCAACATTGCT
The DNA here is from genome assembly GCA_900317765.1 of uncultured Eubacteriales bacterium. Classification (GTDB taxonomy): domain Bacteria; phylum Bacillota; class Clostridia; order Oscillospirales; family Acutalibacteraceae; genus RUG762. The sequence goes on from ONID01000163.1 coordinate 7,722, forward strand.
CTCCTGATCGATCCTCAATTTCATCCACAACCCAAACCGTGGAATCCAAATTCATCATCAAGAGCATCAAAAATCGGGCGCAGAATTTAGCATATCATCAAAAAAGCATCAATTCTTGAAGCATCATTGGCGCGGCTGGCAACAAATCCCCAAAAACGGGGAGAAGCCATAGCGCGAGAGAAAATTCAACATTGCCTCCAAAACCGCATGCCGAGGGTTCAAGTCCTTCTGCCCCTGCCAAAATAGCTGAACAAAAAAGATGCAGCCGCCGAAACCCCCGTATTTACGGGGGTTTCCGGCGTTTTTGAGGCCGAAAAATGGGGTTCGAATTTCGTAGATGCATTTGGCCATTTTTGGGGTACTGATAAAACATGAACCCACGGCAAAGCAGTTTATTCACATTATCGTAGAAAATTTAATACTCAGCCAATCAAGCGCGCAGGTAGAAAATCTGTGCGCTTTTTTGTATAAAACATAGAAAGCCGATTGTTTTGAAGATGGACGTCTGATCAGCGTCTGACAGAAAAAACAATCGGCTTTTTTTGTTTGCTAACGAAATTTTAGGAGAGTGATTACCAAATGAGATTCAAAAGCCAGCAGCACAAGTCCACATTCAAGAAAGCCATTCGCA
>ONID01000073.1 GCA_900317765.1 uncultured Eubacteriales bacterium
AAGTACACCCGATCATCTTAACAAGGAAATCCATTGTGCAGAAAAAGCTTCTCCAAAATAGAAGTACAGCCATGTTTAATTATCGAAGATCATCGAAGTTTCATTGACGAAGTGGTAACTTGGTATTGAATCACATGAAAAAATGTGATATACTATAATAGTTACGCAAATCGCACTTTTCTCAGGGAACAGGGGGAGAACAATGGATCACTTCAAGCTTGTATCGGATTACAAACCGACGGGCGATCAGCCCGAGGCAATTGCCGCTCTGGTGGACGGGCTGAAAAAAGGCTATCACGAACAGGCGCTTTTAGGCGTTACGGGAAGCGGAAAGACCTTCACAATGGCGAACGTCATTGCACAGATGAATAAACCGACGCTCGTGCTGGCGCACAACAAGGTGCTTGCGGCGCAGCTATGCAACGAGTTCCGGGAGTTTTTCCCTGAGAACGCGGTGGAGTTTTTTGTCAGCTATTACGACTACTACCAGCCGGAATCCTACATTCCCACGACCGACACATACATCGAAAAGGATTCCTCTATCAACGACGAGATCGACCGCCTGCGGCATTCCGCGACCTCTGCCCTTTCCGAGCGGAGAGATGTGATCATTGTCGCTTCTGTCTCCTGCATTTACAGCATGGGCGACCCGATCGACTACCGCAACATGGTGCTTTCACTCCGTCCCGGGATGGAAAAGAGCCGCGACGATGTGATCAAAAAGCTGGCGGAAATCCAATACAGCCGCAACGACATTGAGTTTGCCCGCAACACTTTTCGCGTGCGCGGAGATGTGGTGGAGGTTTTCACCTCCTACTCCAAGGAAACCGTTATCCGCATTGAATTCTTCGGCGATGAGATCGACCGCATTTCCGAGATCAATTACGTCACCGGCGAACTCAAAGCCGTGCTGAATCACATCGCCATCTATCCGGCTTCACACTACATCGTTCCCGAGGAAAAGATGGGCAGGGCGATGGATGAAATCAAGGACGAGCTGCGGGAGAGAATCCAGTATTTCAAGCAGAACAACAAGCTGATCGAAGCGCAGCGCATCGAGCAGCGCGTCAGCTACGACATGGAAATGCTCATGGAGGTCGGCTTCTGTCCCGGCATCGAGAACTATTCCCGTGTGCTGTCCGGCAGAGCGCCCGGAACGCCGCCCTTCACGCTGATCAATTATTTCCCGGACGACTTTCTGCTCTTTGTGGACGAATCGCACGTGAGCATTCCGCAGGTGCGTGCCATGTACGCCGGCGACCACGCGCGCAAGAAGAACCTCATTGACTACGGCTTCCGTCTGCCTTCGGCGTACGACAACCGACCGCTTCAGTTCGAGGAATTCTATTCGCTGATCAATCAGGCGATTTACATCAGCGCCACGCCGGGACCTTTTGAGAGAGAACACGCGGAGCAGATCGTGGAGCAGGTCATCCGTCCGACCGGACTGGTTGATCCGGAGATTTCCGTCCGTCCTACCGAGGGACAGATCGACGATCTGATTTCAGAAATCAACACCCGTGCCCAGAAGGGTTTCCGAACGCTGGTCACGACCCTGACCAAGAAAATGGCGGAAGACCTCACCGAATACATGGAGTCGCTTGGCATGCGCGTGCGATACCTTCACCACGACATCGACACGGTGGAGCGCATGGAAATTATACGCGACCTGCGACTCGGAGAGTTTGATACGCTGGTGGGAATCAACCTTCTGCGCGAAGGTCTGGACATTCCCGAAGTGTCGCTTGTGGCGATACTTGACGCGGACAAAGAAGGCTTCCTCCGAAGTGAGACATCACTCATTCAGACCATAGGACGAGCAGCCCGCAATGCCGAGGGACAGGTAATTATGTATGCCGACAGCGTGACTCCTTCCATGGAACGCGCCATCACGGAGACCCAGCGCCGCCGCGACATTCAGATGAAGTACAACGAGGAACACGGCATCATTCCCAAGACCATCATCAAGAAAGTGTCCGACGTCATCGAAATCACCCGGCACGACGAGAACGGCAACGTCAAAAAGGGCGGCAAAAAATTAACCAAATCCGAGCGCGATCACCTGATCAACGAGCTGACCAAGCAGATGAAGCAGGCGGCGAAGCTCCTCGACTTCGAGCAGGCGGCATATCTGCGCGACCGTATCAAGGAATTGAGCGGGAAACAGTAGCGCTCCCTGCGGCCGCTTAGAGAATAAAGAATAGTGAATAACGAATTAATGAATAATGAACGAGCGCTGCGCGCTGGAATATAGGGTGTATTTATGGAGAAGCATGGATTGATAAAGACAGCCGATGAACTGAAAGAGGAATTTCAGCGCACACATTCCGATAACTGACAGGTGATAATATGCCGCCTTATATCAGATCACTTTATTTCAAAGAAAAACCGCCGGAAGGCTCCTATCTGTCGAGTCTGCCGGTGGTAAAAAATCTACAGAAACTCAAAGAGCTGCGGTTCACATCGAACGTCACCTTTCTGGTGGGAGAAAACGGCACAGGCAAGTCCACTCTGCTCGAAGCAATAGCCGTGTCAACCGGCTTCAATGCCGAAGGCGGCACGCGGAATTTCCGCTTTTCCACCGCTGACACCCATTCCGAACTGAATGAATATATCACGGTGGTCAAGGGGTTTCACCCAAAAGACGGCTTCTTCCTGAGAGCCGAGAGCTTTTACAATGTCGCGTCGTATATTGACAAAATCGACAGCGAGTTCTCCTTCGGCGGATTGGTAATCGACAGCTACGGCGGCGTTTCGCTGCACGAGCAGTCGCACGGCGAGAGCTTTCTCGCGCTGGTGAAGAACCGCTTCGGCGGAAACGGCATCTATCTGCTGGACGAGCCGGAGGCGGCGCTTTCACCGTCGCGGCAGATGACGCTATTGGTGCTGATGAATGAGCTTGTAAAGAAGAATTCGCAGTTTATCATCGCCACTCATTCGCCCATGCTGATGACGTTTCCCGGCGCGCAGGTGATAGAACTGACAGAGGACGACATCAGGACAGTACCGTACGATCAGACGGATCATTTTCAATTGACAAAGCGGTTTTTAAATCAACCCGAAAAGATGCTGGACATACTTTTAGGAGAACGATAAGTCAGATAATTATTTACAACCCACAAACGCAGGAGGAATATTTTTAAATATGGCAATGGATAAAATTGTGGTCAGGGGAGCACAGGAAAACAACCTCAAAAATATCGATGTGGAATTTCCGCGCGACAAAATGGTGGTCTTCACGGGACTTTCCGGTTCGGGCAAAAGCTCGCTCGCCTTTGATACCATCTTTGCGGAAGGACAGCGGCGTTATATGGAGTCGCTCTCGTCCTACGCAAGGATGTTCATGGGGCAGATGAGCAAGCCGGAGGTGGATTCCATCGAGGGTCTTTCGCCCGCGATCTCCATCGACCAGAAGACCACCTCGAAAAATCCCCGTTCCACCGTCGGAACGGTCACCGAAATTTACGACTATCTGAGATTGCTCTATGCCCATATCGGCATACCCCACTGTCCGGTCTGCGGAAGGGAGATTCAGCAGCAGACCATCGACCAGATTGTGGACAAAGTGCTTGCCATGGAACAGGGCACCAAAATTCAGGTCATGGCTCCCATCATCAAGGCCAAGAAGGGCACCCATCAGAAGGAGCTTGACAGCGTGCGCAAATCCGGCTTTGTGCGCGTGAGAATTGACGGGAACATCTATGACCTTTCCGAGGAAATCAAGCTGGAAAAGAACATCCGCCACAACATCGATGTAGTGGTTGACCGTTTGGTGATCAAGCCGGAGATCCGCAGCCGTCTTGCCGATTCTTTGGAAACGGCTTCCCGGCTGACCGGAGGTATATCTCTGATCAGCGTCGTTGGCGGCGAGGATATACTCTTTTCGCAGAATTACGCCTGTCCGGAGCACGGCATCAGCATGGACGAGCTGACGCCGAGAATGTTCTCCTTCAACAGTCCGCAGGGCGCCTGCGAGCACTGCACGGGCCTCGGCATATTCATGAAGGTCAATCCCGACCTGGTCATTCCCGACCGTTCACTTTCGCTGCGAAAAGGGGCGATTCACGCATCCGGCTGGTACACCACCGACGACAGCTCCATCGCCATGATGTATTTCAAGGGATTGGGGAAGGAATACGGCTTCACCCTCGACACACCCATCAACAAAATGAGCGACGAGGCGGTGAACGCCATTCTATACGGAACGGGTGAGAAGCAGCTGACATTTACCCGCGTTACCTCTATGGGACAAAGCAAGTTCATGGGCAAGTTCGAGGGCGTGATCAATAACCTTGAACGCCGTTATTCCGAGACGCAAAGCTCTTGGTCAAGGCAGGACATCGAATCCCTCATGACGGAAGTCCCCTGCGACTTCTGCCACGGTGACCGCTTAAAGCCTGAGATTCTCTCCGTCACGGTCGGCGGCTTGAATATCGCCGAATTCTGCAAGCTGTCTGTCACGGAAGCGCTGGAATTCCTCGATCAGCTCGAGCTGACCGAGCACGAACACTTCATTGCCGACCGCATTCTGAAGGAAGTGCGTCTGCGACTCGGCTTTCTCCATAACGTAGGTCTGGAATACCTCACGCTGTCCCGTTCCTCCGGAACGCTGTCCGGCGGCGAGAGTCAGAGAATCCGCCTTGCGACACAGATCGGTTCCTTCCTGACCGGCGTGGTCTATATTTTGGATGAGCCGAGCATCGGACTTCACCAGCGCGACAATGACAAGCTGCTTGCCACTTTGCTGAAGCTGCGTGATCTGGGAAATACCCTGATTGTTGTGGAGCACGACGAAGACACCATCCGGGCTGCCGATTATGTGGTGGACATCGGTCCCGGCGCGGGAGTGCATGGCGGACAGGTGGTTTATTCGGGTGATGTGGCAGGGCTGATCCAATGTCAGGATTCCGTTACCGGGCAGTATCTCAGCGGGGCAAGAAAAATACCCGTGCCCGAGAAACGAAGACCCGGCAACGGCAAATGGCTGACCGTCAGAGGAGCGGCGGAGAATAATTTACAGCACATCGACGTTTCGGTTCCGCTCGGTACCTTCACCTGTGTCACAGGCGTTTCGGGTTCCGGCAAAAGCTCGCTTGTCAATGAGATCATCTACAAGCGACTTGCCTGCGAACTCAACAGGGCCAAAATCGTATGGGGCAAGCACGACAGCATCGAAGGCATTGAGCATCTCGACAAGATCGTTGAAATCAGCCAGTCGCCGATCGGCAGAACGCCTCGTTCCAACCCCGCGACCTATACCGGCGTGTTCACCGACATCCGCGACCTGTTCGCCAATCTGCAGGAATCCAAAATCCGCGGTTTTGACGCGGGACGGTTTTCCTTCAACAAGAAGGGCGGACGCTGCGAAGCCTGCGAGGGCGACGGCATCATTCAGATTGAAATGCACTTCCTGCCGGACGTGTATGTTCCCTGCGAGGTCTGCAAGGGAAAGCGCTACAACCGCGAGACATTGGAAGTAAAGTACAAGGGCAAGAGCATTGCCGACGTGCTGGATATGACGGTGGAGGACGGAGTGTCCTTCTTTGAGAATCACCCCAAGATCGTGCGCAAGCTGAAAACCCTTTACGATGTGGGCTTAGGCTACATCAAGATCGGACAGCCTGCCACCACGCTTTCCGGCGGCGAAGCGCAGCGCGTCAAGCTGGCGACCGAGCTTTCCAAGAGAGCCACCGGCAAGACGATATTCGTGCTGGACGAGCCGACGACGGGACTTCACACTGCCGACGTCCACCGTCTGATTGAAGTGCTGCAAACGCTGGTTGACGGCGGCAACACCGTGCTCGTCATTGAGCACAATCTCGACATTATCAAAACCGCCGACTACATTATCGACCTCGGACCCGAAGGCGGCAACCGCGGCGGCACCGTCGTCACCTGCGGCACGCCCGAAGAAGTTGCCGCATGTCCTGCTTCCTACACCGGACACTATCTTAAGGCGCTCCTGCCGTCGCGCAGTGAATAGAAAACAGCCGACTGTAAAACAAAAAAGAACAAAAGCATAGCGCAGCGCATAACTAGCGAGTCTTTTTCCTAGGCGAGCGTGGAGTCCAGGGCAATGTCATCAACTTAAGGGGATCATGAAGGATGTGCCTTGCACCGGGGGTGCTCCCCCAGTCAGCCATGCCAACAAGTTGGCGGCTGACAGCCCCCTCAGAGAGGGAGCCGATAAAATTGCCTTCCTCTTTGAGGAAGGTGGCACGAAGTGCCGGTAGGAGTGCCCCCCGGCGCAGGTTTCTTCTTAAGTTGATGACATTGGGGTCCAGGGGGCAAGGCTCCCTGCCGGGTCTTTTTCCCGAAGCAGAGCCCTTGCGGGGGATGTTGGCAGCGCCCCTCGCTGCGATAACCTCGGAAAAGAATATAACCCGGGCGCAACCGATGCGGTGTAAATCCAAGATTATCCTTGCCCCCGAGCGGAGAAAAAGCTTCTTCTATTAATCTCCAAAAATCCCTGATTTGCGCTGTTTTCCACATTTTACAATTGGCTAAAATAGATAAAAGAAGGAGTATTATCCCAATGGCAAAAAGCAAGGAAGTCAAGACAAACGCCATGCGGATTCTTGACAGTATGAAAATCAATTATGAGGCGAAAACCTACGAGTGCAAGGACTTTGTAGACGGCGTGCAGATAGCCGACATTTTAGGGCTGCCGCATGAGATTGTTTACAAAACCCTTGTGGCGCAGGGAGCCAGCAAGCAGTATTATGTGTATGTCATACCCATCGAAGCCGAGCTCGATCTGAAGAAGGCGGCTCGGTCGGTGGGGGAGAAATCGGTTGCCATGCTGCACGTCAAGGACATCAACGCCGTGACGGGCTACATTCGCGGGGGCTGCACTGCCGTCGGCATGAAGAAGCAGTACGTCACGCGCATTGCCCGATCTGCGCAGGAGCTTGAATACATGATTGTCAGCGGCGGAAAGTTAGGCGTTCAGCTGAAGCTCTCGCCGGATGATCTTAGGGCTGCTTGCAGCGGTGAGTTTGACGATATTGCGAGGGATTGACAGCGATGACGTTTCCCGAATGCTGAAATCATAAAAAAATAACCCGGCAGGAAGGTCAAATCCTGTCGGGAATTTTCATAAAAAATTATTTTTGTGTGTTGTGCCTGTTGAGCCACGCCTCGGCAAGCTCCAGGGAGTCGGCAAATGAAGCGCGTTCAATCGACTTGACGATCTTTCCCTTGCCCTTGATGTCGGGGTCAGTGAACCGAAGCTGTATCTCAAATTTGGAGCCGACGTCGACATCGTTGACTTTCTTGGTGGCGATCTCCCTGATAAATACGATGTATTTGTCGCTCATGCTTCCGTAATACATTTCGTTGCCGCACCGGACCAGTGGGCGACCCTTATAGGTCAGGTAATTGTTTTCCATTATAATCCAATCCTCCGTGTAATGATAAAAATTGTAAACAAGCCAAAAACGGCGGCTCTTTATCACAAAAAAGCCGCCGTCAGTCTCATAAGGTTGCATTATTCATCGTCAAGATATGTTCTGACCAATTCGCTGAGCAAATCGTCCCTGTCGATCTTGCGGATAATACTGCGAGCATTTGCGTGCGTTGTGATATAGGTCGGATCCTCCGAAAGAAGATAACCGACGATCTGATTTACCGGGTTGTAGCCCTTTTCCTTTAACGCGTCATACACGATCTTGAGCAGAGTCTTCATTTCCTCCGCGTGATCCTGTTCAATGGAGAAAGTCATAGTCTCATCCATAATCAAACACCTCCGTGCAATACTATTTTACATCAATTCCCCGCTGGAACAATAAATAATTATTAATGATAAAAATAATCTGAGATATTTTACGTAATTATTTAAAAAATTAGGATAAAAAAATGTTGTTTTTAGCGTGAGGGTATGATATAATATACAAAAGTTAATTGTTTAGGAGTTGTAATGTTTTATGGTCAGCGATATTGTTTGTGAATGCCTTGTGAAAAAGAAAGCGGATGCTGTGCATATTGCCAAAGTGACAGGCGTTTTTGGCGGCGGTTTTCTGATTTCATATGAGCTGCTGGCATTGGCGTCGATACACGACCCCACCGGTATGCTTGGCCCTATGCTGCTAATGGTGGGATTGTTCCTGACCGTTTACTTCGGCAGAATGGTTTTGATGATTGAATTTGAATACGCATATTTTGACGGCGAAATAGCCTTTGACAGGATCAGGGCAAAAAGCAAAAGAAAACATCTGATCGACGTTGATTTAAAGTCGGTTGAAAAAATGGGTCGTCCCGGAGATGAAGAGCTTCAGAAGCTGAAGGTTGCTAAAATCAGGGACTATTCCGTCTCCAAGTCCGATCCCAATACCATCTACATTTATTTTAAAGATGAAAGAACCGGTGACAACAATATTTTGTTTTTCACACCTAATCAAAAGATGCTCGACGCTATGAAAACTTCGGTAAGCGCCACTGTTTACCGTGAGTTTTATTCAAAGGCCAAGAAAAACGCGGCTGGGAATTAGTTGTCCGGATAAGATGAATACAGGCACCGGGACAGGCTGCCCCCTTTTGGGTGCGCTTGTCCCTTTTGTGTTTTTACACTTCATGAGGAGGTTTATTTACTGTGATTATACTTAACAACGCACAGACCAAGAAGCTGGAGGATTACGCCGTTCAGAGCGGAGGATTTGATCATACCCGTCTTATGGAGAACGCGGGCGCTTCGGTCTGCCGCATGATCAGTGAAACAGTCGGAATACTCAACAAGTCGGTTGCCGTCGTATGCGGCAGGGGCAACAACGGAGGAGACGGCTTTGTCGTCGCCAAAAGGTTGCTTGAGGGCGGCGCCAAGGTTCGTGTGCTGCTCGCTATCGGCACGCCTACCACCGAGGATGCCAAGAAATTCCTCAGTGAGAGCGAAGCCGCAGGCATCAAGACGCTTTCCTATGCCGATGAAGATGACAGGCAGGAATTTGCCAAGACCCTTGAGAATTCCGATATAATTGTCGATGCGATTTTCGGCGTCGGCTTCCACGGCATGGTAAGCGCAGAACTGAGCAATGTGATCGGAATGATCAATTCATCGCGGGGAATTGTGGTATCCGTCGACGTTCCGAGCGGAGTGGATTCCGATTCGGGAGAAGTGTCGGGCGCTTGCGTGAAGGCGGATCATACGGTCACTTTCTCCACCCGCAAGCCGGGACATGTCATTTATCCGGCGGTGGATTACTGCGGAGAGGTACATATCGCCTCTATCGGTATAGACGATCATGTGATCCGCGAGCAGGAGCATCACATCTCGACCATCGATTACGAGGATGTCTGCCGCTGCTTCCCGCGCCGCAGCAACAACACCCACAAGGGTACGTTCGGCAAGCTGCTGTGCATCTGCGGAAGCATCGGAATGGCAGGTTCCGCGACCTTTGCCGGTAAGGCGGCAGTGCTTTCGGGCGTCGGAATGGTGGAAATGGCTGTCCCGTCTGAGATTTATCCGATCGTAGCGGCGAATCTGGTCGACCCGGTCTATCACCTGCTCAAGAGCAATGAAAACGGCACGGTTTCGGCTGACGCCATTCCGTTGATCCTTGAAAAGATGAAGAGCGCCACCGCCGTTATGATTGGCTGCGGCATGGGCAAGGGCAAGGACGTAACCGAGGTGGTGGAAGCCGTCATACGCAAATCCGATGTGCCGATCATTATTGACGCGGACGGACTCAACGCCATCAAGGACGATCTCGGCGTGCTGCGTGAAGCCAATGCGCCGATCGTCATGACGCCTCACCCCGGAGAGATGGCGCGTCTTGTCGGCAAAACCAATGACGAGGTGCAGTCACAGCGTCTCGAAGTGGCTTCTTCCTTTGCCATGACCTTCGGCGTCTATATGGTGCTCAAGGGGGCCAATACCGTCTGTGCCACTCCCGACGGAAGGATTTACATCAACCTCACCGGAAATCCCGGCATGTCCAAATCCGGCAGCGGCGATGTGCTTGCCGGACTGCTGGGTTCACTTCTGGCACAGGGAATTCTTCCCGGAAAAGCGGCAACCTGTGCGGTGCATATTCACGGCATGGCGGGCGACAGCGCAGCGGAAAAATATTCGCAGCATTCCATGGCAGCCAATGATATTATCATGGAATTTTCCGAGATTTTTCGGGATATCGAAGAACTTTAAGCGATGGGAATGTGCCGGTTTTTTATGGATGATGACACACCGCGGAGTATTCTTAACGCGTACACTGACAAATATGTGGAGTAATTGAAAATGAAATACATTTCGGTATTAGGCGATTCCATCAGCACCTTTGAGGGCTGCAATCCTCCGGGGTATAAGGTTTATTACGACATTGACCGGCAGCAGGCCAATGCAATCTACATTCCCGGGAAAACATGGTGGGGAAGGGTGATCGACGCTCTCGGCGGTAGGCTTTGCGTCAACAATTCCTACTCCGGCAGTCTGGTGAGCGGGACACAGTATCATTCCGGCTGTTCCGACGAACGCACTTCAGGACTGCACAACGCGTCCTGTCGTCCCGACATCATTCTGATTTATATGGGTTTCAACGACTACGGATATGGCGCAGAGCCGGAATTTGTCCGGGGAGAGGAACGCGACGCTTTTGAGCCGGCATACAGAAGAATGCTTGCCCTGATCAGGAAGAATTATCCCGAAGCCGAGGTCGTCTGCGGCACGATCATGCGAAGCTGTCTGCGGTTCGATGACGCATGGGTATTCCCGGAGCGTTTTTCGGGATTTGAACTGACGCGCTACAACGGCATTATTCGCAGGGTCTGTGAGGAACAGGGCTGTCTTCTTGCCGATCTCAGTTCACTCGGTATGCTTTACGAAACGCTCGACGGTTCGCACCCGACTTCCGAGGGACATAAAACAATGGCGGCTGCGTGGATAAAATGCCTTGCCGGGCTGGGATTTGATGTGGATGCGAATATTTTTTAAATAAGCATTGCATTTCCTGAACACAAATAGTAAAAGATTAACAGACACATACTCATCACATACAGATTATAAAGGATTGATAAGAATGGCAATCATAGCTCCGTCACTGCTTTCGGCTGATTTCACCAGAATGGGGGAAGAAGTCAGGGAGATTGAATCGGTGGGCACCAAAGTGCTTCACATCGACATTATGGACGGTCATTTCGTTCCCAATCTCACCTTCGGCTACACCATGGTAAAGGCACTGCGCCCCCTTTCGGGCATGGTATTTGACGTTCACCTGATGATGACCGATCCCCTTGCCTACATAGAGAATTTCGCCAAGGCGGGTTCCGACGTCATTACGGTACACACGGAATGCGACAGCGATCTCAGTCAGTGCATTGACCTCATACATCAGTGCGGCAAGAAGGCGGGACTCTCGGTCAAGCCTAAGACGTCGCCGGAAGCCCTTTTCCCGTATTTAGACAAGATAGAGCACATATTGGTGATGACGGTCGAGCCGGGATTCGGCGGTCAGTCCATGATGCCGGAATGTCTTGACAAAATTGCCGTCATCAAGGCAGAATGCGCATCACGCGGTCTGCGAATTCCAGTGATGATCGACGGCGGTGTGAATGCCTCCAATGTGCGAAGGGCAGCCGAAGCCGGTGCCGACATGATGGTTGCCGGCAACGCGGTATTCGGAGCAGCTGACCGCGCAGCGGCATTTAACGAGCTGAACGCCCTCAGCGAAATATAAATACATAAATACAAAAGCATTGCATAACCCAATAAAGTGGGAAATGCAATGCTTTTATCATTAGTCGCGGAATAAAAAAACTCACCATCTGATCTTATCGGTCAGTTCTCCGGATGTGGTGCCTAAGATGCGGTCCATTCGGTCATAGACGGCGCGTTCGAAGTGAGTGGCGCTGTTGATGTCCTCGGCAAGAAACTCACCGTAGGGTCCGCGCCTGAAATAGTACGTTATCATATAGCAGCCGTCGCACAGCTCAGTGCGGATGCTTGTAATCTTTTTGGAATAGGCAGGTATTTTTTTCGTCTTTTTGACGCGGGTATCAATAGGCTTGGTTCCGACTTTTCTGACAGGAACATGCTTTACTCTTTTCATGGATTAAACGACACACCCTTTCATTCCTTATCAAAATTACTTTACCACAAATCCGCCAAAATTTCAACCACATTTATAAAAAAATATTTGTGCGTCACTCCATGCTGTCATAATACAGGCTTTCCCGCCTGTAATCACCCGAACCGACGCTGACAGCTGCCGAACGGTGGCTGCCGAGGAATTTGATCAGTTCATAGGGGTCAATCCAGATTTCGTTCCGGCTGTTCTCGTCAAAGATCAGCTGTATCCCGAAGTGAAGGTGCGGACGCTGCATGCCGTTGTAGTCCTCCTTGTCGGAGTAGCCTGTCATGCCGAGATAGCCGATCACTTCTCCCGCGTAAATGATCTGCCCTTCTTCCAGCCCCTTGGCATACGGGTGCCCGCTGCGGAGATGGGCGTAATAGTAATATCTCCGTCCGTCCAGACTGCGCAGCCCTATGCGCCAGCCGCCGTATCTGTTCCAGCCCAGTACCTGCACGGTGCAGGTTTCGACGTTGATTACCGGCGTGCCGACACTGCCGAACATGTCATGCCCCAGATGCCTCCGCTTGTAGCCGAAAGCGCGGGATGTGCCGAAGTCGTCGCTGTGTGAGAATGCCCATCCTCTCGCTATGGGCGAAAATGCCTTCAGCCCGTATTTCTGTTCGAATGCCGGAGCTCCGGAAGAGGTGTTTCCGGTCTGCACCGAATACTCGCCCACAAGTCCGCCAAGCACCGATTCGTAAGCGACGCTGTAATATTCAAAATACTTCATCCCGGCGGTGAGCTGTTCTATGCTTTCTCCGTCATTCAGACGGGAGGCAATCGCGTGCATGTGGGATTTTTGGTAATGAGAAAAATCCCCGCCGTATCTTGCGCCGAGACATGCGAGCAGGTCGATCCAGTGTATTTCATGTTCCTTTCCGTAGGACTCCACGTCATATTGCAGCGCGTCCTTCATCGCCTCCGCGGTCACGTTGAAATCCACCCATTTCAGCAGTCTTGCGTTTGTCCGGACATGCCACCGGTACATTCCTTCCGCTAAATTGAATAAAATCGCCATCAGCAGCACCGCCGCGAGGGCAGCGATTACCGCCCTTTTTCTTCTGAAACACTTTCTCCATTCCATACGCAAACAAAAACGCCTCCGTCATATCATTGATTTTTTCGCTTGTCAATGTATATGCGCGCAGGCGTTTGTTTTATCATTGTATATTAATCATTTGCGGACGCTTCGTCATCTTCATCGTCGTCCCCGTCGAGCCAGCTTGTGTCATAATTGTCGGTTCTGCCGAGTCTTGAGGGAATGGGAGTGTAAATGACGTCCTCATAGGAGAATTTCTTATCGGGCTGCATGCGCTTGATGAAGCTGTAGCCTTTTTTTTCGTAGCCCTTGTTGCAGTAGAAGACATGTGCTCTGTTGCGATTGAGCCCGCTGGAAATAACGATACTGTTTGCGCCGGTTTCGGCTGCGTACTGTTCCACACGCGCCTCCAGCTTGCTCCCTATGCCATGACTCTGGTAGGCTCTGGAAACCGCGAGAGCGATCACCCTGATATATTCTCCGTCCAGCTCAAAGGCAAGCCCGCGCATGACTCCCACGAAGCCGATGACGGATCCGGCGTCCTCGGCGATAAATGTGACGTAGTTCTCGGCATTGTATATCCTGATGACTCTGTCGTAAACATCGGATGAAATATCGTCATAGCCCAATTCGTTGCGAATCAGTCCGACAACGCCCATTACGTCCCTTGCTTCCATTTCTCTTATGATCAATTTCTACAGTCCTTTCAGTTTATACTCCGAATACATACAGCCGTGCAAGTCCGAACATCTCTCTGAACCAATACCCCGTCACAAGGTAGATCCTTGTTTCGCAGCAGCCGGAATAGATGTTTTTGAATCCGGACTTCTCCGCCCATATTCTCGCTCTTAACTCGTGAAAACGGTCGGTGACGATCACGATGTTTTCAGAAAGTCCGTTGAGCTTTATGAGCGATTTTGTGTAAAGCAGGTTTTCCTCGGTGTTGCCCGAAAGCTCTTCGACGTATATTCTGTCGGGTGAAATGCCCTTTTCAACGAGGTATTTCTTCATCACGTAGCCTTCCGTATATTGCTCGTCATCCCCTTGGCCGCCTGTGACGACGCATTTGATATTGGGGTTTTGGCTCAGTACGGAATACGCCTTTTTCAGACGGTCGCTCAGCATCCAGCTCGGCTGATCGCCGTGCGCCTTGCAGCCCAGCACTACCAGGGTATAATTCTGGCAGTCGCCCGGAACAGCCGTGAGCGAAGCTTTGAGCATGATGCCCGAGACAATGCTGAACGCGGCGACGCAGACGGTGAACACGATCGCCGCCAGTGAAACCGCGGCGGCTTTTTTGAATGTCCAGTTGCGGTCAATCAGGTGCCAGAACATCGCCGTGAGGCAGATTCCAAGCATCACAGCCGAGGAGGAGATGACACCTATGCCCATGATGTGAAAGAAAGCCGGTGCAAGGCACCACAGGAAAAGCAGCCCAAAGAGCAGAATAAGCATTTTGCGGAGTGTGGAAATATCCTTCGGACGCTGGAAATAGAATTTTCTTTCGTCCTTTTCCTCTTTTTCTGCTGTTTCTTTTGTTTCAACGATCTGTTTGCTTCCGCTGCGTTGACTTCTGGGGCTGTCGATATTCGGACTGTCTACGATAACGGGTTCCGGTTTGTGTTCAGGGACCTTTTCGGAACGAGGCTTTCCCACAACCACCTGCCGCGGTCTTTCATTCTGATGCGACGGTGAAGCGGGAATGCGCCGCGGCACGCCGTTCGGTTCTGCCGGTCGACGGCTCTGCCGTGCGGTGCTGTCGGGCTGTCTCTGTCCCGGTCGCTGCTCAGGCGGTCTTCTGACCGGATTCATATTCCAGTCGGGCGCGATCTGGCGCTCACCGGGTGCGGTATTCCTGCGCTCTGAGGAAGACTGCGGGACTACCACATCCGTCCTGCCCTGCCGGACAGCCTGACGGGGATCGCTGCGCGGAGGTGCTTCCTGCGGCTGACGGTTCCGGAATCTGCTCTCTGTCGGAGGCTTTGCGCGATTTGTATCATTCTGCATATCGTGATCCCCCTGTTTCCGACTTACGCCTTGGCGTCTATCATATGTACGTCAAGCTGATTGAACGGTATCTCAACGCCCGCTTTGTTGAGCTCGGCGAGGATGTTTTCATTGATCATATACTGCGATTCGATGAAAGCCGAGGTCTTGACCCACACCTTGATGTCGAAGGTAATGGCGCTGTCGTCAAATGACGCAATGCCGATAATCGGATCCTTTTCCCAGCTCACGTTGCTGCAGGATTTGAGGGCGGCGGTGATCGCCTTTTTGACGGCGAGAATATCCGAGCCGTAAGCCACACCTACATTGAGTTCGAGGCGGCGGGTATTCTTGGCGGTGTAATTGATGATCATGTCGGTTGTCAGCTTGGAATTGGGAATGACAAGGCGCTTGTTGTCCGCGGTGGCAAGGGTGGTGAACATCAGTTCAATGCGTCTGACGGTGCCTTTCTGACCGCCGATCTCGATAAAATCGCCCACCTTGAAGGTGTGATTGAAGAGGATCAGCACACCGCTGGCAAAATTGGAAAGGCTGTCCTTCAGCGCAAGACCGATGGCGACGCCAGCTGTACCGAGTGCAGCCACCAGAGTGGTGACGTTCATACCCAATGTGGAAAGCGCGGTGATAACGACAATAATCTTGATGACAATCTTGACGCAGGAATACAGGAATTCACGCACACCCTGATCCACCTTGGCGCGTTCCATACCTCTGACGACAATGTGAGCGATGATGCCCGCCAGCCACCAGCCGATGATGAAGACCAGAAGTGCGCCGACCACCTTGGGCGCCATTGAAAGCAGCCATTTTCCCATGGCTTCAAAGTTGACGTATTTTGTAAAAAAGCTGACGATGTAATTGTTCCAGAAATCCTTCATATGACTATTCTCTCCTTGAAAATAATATTCTTAATTATGATTATACCACCTATTTCTTTAATATGATAGTGCAAATTATTAAAAATCCGAATTATTTTTAATATAGCTGTTTTTCGGCGAAATGTCAAAAGCTTTTGGACAGTAAAACGGCTTGCCGCCGGAAAAATGCCTGCTGCAAGCCGTAAAGGTTGGTTGGTGGATTGTCTGTTCCGTGGTTAGCGGCTGCCTTTTTTGTCTCTGCGCCATGCGGCGACCTGAATGATAAAGGCCAGCGCAAGGAACAGTCCGCCGATTACCCAGTAGTAATTGTCGTAATCCGACACTCTGCCGGATATTTCGATGATGCCGCGCACCAGACATCCGCTGACACGCACCGCAAGACCCGAATTCCACAGGTTAAACGCCACGCGGGAGACGGAAGGCGGATTTTCGGATACCGCCATCAGCCCGAAGGGAACCGCGCCGCCGAGAAGCGGTATCATAAACATCATTCTCATAAAGAGCGAATGTTCCCCGAAGCTGAATATCTCATAGATGGCGCAGAAGACCAGGCAGAATGCGGAGACGCCTGCATATGCGAGGGCGGTTCTGACGTATCTGTTGTGCATGACGGCTGCCCTGCGCCGGGCAGCTTCCCTCTGGTACGACTGATACGCGTGGAATTTCTGCGGCTGTCCGCTTTGTCTGCTGTTGTTGACCGGCATGCTGTTATAGCTCCTTCTGAAATCAATATCCGATGTATACAATGTCGCTCACCGACCTTTCCGAAATTCTGTTGCCGTTTGTGGTCGGGTTGTTGATCACCTGACCGTTGAAATACATGGTTGACGAACCTCCGCCGTCGAGATTGTAGGCGGTTTTGCAGCCGTATTGCTGCATGACCTGCGCCAGTTCATACAGCGACAGACCCTGGCTTGCGTTGGTTCTGCCGTCCGACACGACCAGTATATAATGCAGATCGTCAATGATTCCTATGGCTGTTCTGGGATTGTTCGCCATGGCTCTGCCCACCTCTTCATTCTGCGAGATGGAGACGGAACCGTTTTTTACGAGCGTCGGTCCGAAGGCGAAGAGATTCATCACGCCGCTGTCCAGAAGCGCCTGTGCCGTTACTTCCGATTCGTTGATGATGCCGAACGAGCCGTCCTTGTAGATCACCAGATCGTCGTATTCCGTATTGCGACGGGCTGTGTCGCGGTAGATGACTCCGTTTTTGATGACGTAGCCCTGGCTGTTCGCGCCGTAATAATCGCCGTTTATGGCTAAAATGGCGTTGTGTGCTGACGCGATTCCGGATGTCTTCTGGGTGACGTTGCGCCCGAAGGTGTCGTTGGCCAGCGCCGTTTTGAGGTATGCCGCCGAGGATACCTTGACGTCTGCGATATAGACGTCTGTGTCGTTGTATCTCACGGTGCTGATGCTGATCTGGATGTTCTCATCGGAATAGGACGTTCCGGTTGTCTCCGCGTCCTGCGGAGCTTCCGAGGCGACATCCTCGTAATAGGAATTCTCCTGTGATTCCGTCACATAACCTTCCACCGTGGGAATCATGAATGTTTTCAACAGTACATACCCGTTTGCCGAAGTAAGCAGCGTGCCGAAGACGGCGGCGTATGCGAAGGGCTTCTTGAAAAATTGTGTCAATTTGTTCATCATGTGTCACCTGTTTCTCTCGGAAGCGTTTTTTGGCGGCTTCCTTTTGTTGATGACTATATTGTATTCACTCCGGCTTAAATTTACTTAAAATAATTGTAACTATTCAGTGACTAGGGAAAACTGCCCATAAAGAAGAGAACGTAAGGCTTCAAAAGCGGTGAACCCATTTTTGACAGCGGTAGATGTAAAGGACT
>ONID01000062.1 GCA_900317765.1 uncultured Eubacteriales bacterium
GATTATGAAGGATGTGCCTTGCACCGGGGGTGCTCCCCCAGTCAGCCATGCCAACAAGTTGGCGGGCTGACAGCCCCCTCAGAGAGGGAGCCGATAAAACTGCCTTCCTCTTTGAGGAAGGTGGCACGAAGTGCCGGTAGGAGCGCCCCCGGCGCAGGTTTCTTCTTAAGTTGATGACATTGGGGTCCAGGGCAGCGCCCCTCGCTGCAGCGCACCTTGACCAGCAACCGGAAGGGGCGCAACAAATAAGGAAAAAGAAAAAGCTCTGGCCTTGCCCCGAATGCAGAAAAGGCTGCGTTTTCAAATAGTGTAAAGCTCTCAGCTTGCGCGATTCATTCACTATTACAACCAACAAATCAATGAAAAAATTGAAAAAATCATGACAGATGAATGAGTGCGTTTTTTTATTTTTTGGCGCGGTGGTGGTCGGGGCCCGGCGCAGGGGCGCGGGGGCTGGATAGAAGGGGAGAGGAGGACGAACTTCTCCTCGCTTTTGGAAGGGGTTGCGCTTCCCGTTTCCGGGCTTTTGGTGCGATGCCCGCGTCAGGGAGCGAATATTGAAGCGCATCCGCGCTTCAACCCGCGAACCTACCGCCGGATGCTGTTTTGCTGACTTGGTGAAGGGGTGCAGGGGCTTGATTGGGGGGTGATTGAGGGGCTGATTTTGGCTTTTGGCGATGGGGGAAATATTTTCTTTGTAAAATCTTTTCAGGACAAATTGCTAATGCTATTGTGGAAATCTCTCGCACTGTTGCAAAATACTTACAATTCGTGATCTTCAACCATCAATCTTCAACCTTTTGAGCCTTTTCGCTTTGAATCAGGTTCTGTAGTCGCCGTTGATTCTGACGTAGTCGTAGGTGAGGTCGCAGCCCCATGCCTTGGCGTATGCGTCGCCCTGATGCAGGTCGATGTGGATGAAGATTTCGTCGGCGGAGAGAATCTCCTCGGCTTTTTCTTCGGAGAATTCTATGCCCGCGCCGTCACGGTAAACCTCGACCCGTCCGTTTTCGGAGGACATAGCCACTTCCATCCTGTCTATGTCAAAATCTGCCTCGGCATAGCCGATGGCGCAGAAGATTCTGCCGCAGTTCGCGTCCCTGCCGAACATCGCGCTCTTCACCAGCGGGGAACGAACGACGCTCCTTGCAACCGTGATCGCCGTGTCGAGATCGGGTGCGCCGGCGCAGGTACATTCAATGAGCTTGCTGGCACCTTCGCCGTCCTTGGCAAGCATTCTCGTCAGATTCATCATGACGAAATACAGCGCGGATTTGAATATTTTATATTCCTCACTCTCGGAGGTTACTTCGGGATTGCCTGCCAGACCGTTTGCCATGAGAAGCACCGTGTCGTTGGTGGAGGTGTCGCCGTCCACGCTCAGGCAATTGTATGTCACCTTCACCACGTCGGAAAGCGCCTTTTGCAGCAGTTCGGAACCGACCGCCGCGTCGGTGGTGATGAAATTCAGGGTGGTCGCCATGTTGGGGTGAATCATGCCGCTGCCCTTTGCCATGCCGCCCATTCTGCAGGACTTTCCGTCCAGCTCGAATTCCACGGCGATTTCCTTCATCACCGTGTCGGTCGTCATGATGGCGTTCGCAGCCTTCTGGTTGCCCTCATAGGAAAGTCCCGCGGCAAGCTCTTCCACATGCTCCGCAATCGGCTCGATGGGCAGAATCTGGGCAATCACGCCGGTGGACGCGACCACGATTTCTTCCGGCTGAATGCCGAGCGCCTTTGCCGCAAGCTGGCACATGGCTTCCGCCTTTTCTACGCCGTCGATGTTGCAGGTGTTGGCGTTCTTGCTGTTGGCAATGAAGCCGCGGGTTCTTCCCCCGCAGGCGGCAAGGTGCGCCTTGGTGACGAGAATCGGCGCGCCCTTGACCTTGTTGGTGGTGTAGACCGCCGCCGCGTTGCACATCACGTCGCTCACGACCAGACCGAGGTCGTTTTTATTTTTGTCCTTGTTGAGTCCGCAGTTAAGACCGTTTGCTTTAAAGCCCTTCGCGGCACACACGCCGCCTTCGATTGTCGCAAACTGCTTTTCTTCGATTCCGTTGATCATGTTTCTCATTCCTCAAATATATAGTCGGAAAAATACTGTTCCGCATTTTTAGAAAAAATCTTTTTTACCAGTTCTTCGCTGTAGTTCATTCTCAGAAAACTCTCGTAAAGCTCGCCCATCGACTCGACGCCGGTCATATCCGGCGGAATATCGCAGCCGTCAAAATCGCTGCCTAAACAGAGCGAATTCTCACAGCCGCGTGACAGCATGTATTCCGCGTGACGGATGATGTCGCTCATCCCCGCGTTTCCGTCGTCCTTCAGAAAGCCGACATAGAAGTTCAGTCCGATAATACCGCCGCGGGCATTGAGAATGCCTATCATGTCGTCGGTGAGATTGCGCCTGTCACCGCACAGCGCACGGGCGTTGGAATGGCTGGCGACAAAGGGGACGCTGCTCAGTTCCGCCACGTCATAAAAACCCGCGTCGGAAAGATGGGAAACGTCCACCGCCATGTGCAGCCGGTTCATTTCGCGTACGACGTCGCGCCCGAACCGCGTCAGTCCTTTTCCCTTTTCGACGCGGATGCCGTCCGCCAGCTCGTTGGAGCCGTTCCATGTGAGAGTGATCAGCCGCACGCCGTCATTGTAAAGCGACTGCACGCGTTCAATCTTTCCCGCCAAAGCAGAACCGCCCTCTACTGAAATGATACAGCGACATTTTTTCTCTGTATCAAGCGACTGCCTTTTATTTCGCACGATCTGAAAGCGCTCCGGAAAAATGCTTTCCTGCCGGTGCAGATAATCCCGGACGTGCTCATAATGCTGTATGGCGCGTTCTCCCCGGAATTCGTCCGGCATGAAGATGGCAAACACCTGCCGCCATTGCTTCAGAAAATCGCCCCGGGGGAGCGAGATGTGCCACGCGCCTTCCGATAAATCCACGCCGCCGAGTCTTCCGGCACATTCAAAAGCCGTGTCACAGTGCAGATCAAATAATTCCATTGTCATCACTCGCCGTCAATTTCCCTTGTATTCGGGTATTCCCTCGATTTTTTTCAGAAAGCTCCTTCGGTGAACGGGTGAAGCGCCGTACTTCCGGAGCAATTCGATGTGAAGCGCGGTGCCGTAGCCCTTGTGCTTGGCAAAATTGTATTGCGGGTATTCCTGATCCAGCCCGAGCATGAATCGGTCCCTGCTCACCTTGGCGAGAATCGACGCGCAGGCAATGCTCATGGAAAGCGCATCGCCCTTGACGATCGTGCGGCAGGGAATTTCGATCTGCGGCGGCTGCCGGTTGCCGTCGATCAGGCACATGTCCGGCTGGCGTTTCAGCCCCGACACCGCCCGGAACATAGCAAGATAGGTCGCCTGTAAAATATTGATCTCGTCGATGGTCTTCTCGTCTACCGAGGCAATGCAGTAATCCGCCGCCTGTTCAATAATCACGTCAAACAGCGCCTCGCGCTTCTTTTCGGTCAGCTTCTTGGAATCGTTCGCTCCCTCGATGATCTGTCCCTTGTGAAGCACCACCGCCGCGGCGAACACCGGACCCGCCAGCGGGCCTCTGCCCGCTTCGTCCACCCCGCAGACAATCAGACTGCCGCCCTCCGAGGCTTCGTTTTCATATTTCAGCCAGTCAACCGGCTCTTTTTCCTTTGGTTCTTTCTTCTTTGGCATGTTTTATTCGACCTTTTTGTTATTTTCTGGAGTTAATTCAAGGTAGCAGGTAGGAGTTAGCAGGTAGGAGGTTCACGGGATTTGTCACTTGTGTAGGGAGATTTCAGATAAAATCGCGGCAAGGCGAATGCGGGAAAACTTCCGTTTTGAACACCAAATCGCTAACGGCTATCGACTATTATTCTGACACGCCGAGACGGGCGAGGTTTTTCCATGCTTCCTCATTACCGCCTTTTGCCGCAAGTCGATAGAAGCGGATAGCTTCGCTGCGGTTTTTCGGCACGCCCCGACCTTTCTCATAGCAATACCCCAACCAGCACTGCGCTCTTGAATACCCTGTTCGCGTCCTCCGAATTGTAGCTGAAAAAGCAACTGCCCGGCTGATCTACCGGCATAAATCCGAAATAAATTGACATCTTAGGGTTGCTCCTTTGCGTTTTTGTTGATTCAGCCAAAAGCCTTTTGCTGGATGGGTTTCACTTGTGTAAGAGCAATTCGGATAAACCGAACCCTGCGCCGGGGGCGCTCCCACCGCCACCGTCAGCAAAGCTGACTAAGGCACCTCCCTCGGAGAGGGAGGCAATTAATGCCTTCCCCCCTGAGGAAGGTGGCACGAAGTGCCGGAAGGAGCGCACGACGCGCTTGCTTCAATATCGCGGAAAGGCGAACGCGGGAAACACCTCAGTCAATGAACTGACCACTGACCACTGAATCACGGCAGCTCCAAACTAATCCGCCCCAGCTTGCCGGCGCGGTATTCGTCGAGAATCATGACGGAAACGCGCTCGTAGTCGATGTCGCCGCCGCGGATCATCATGCCGCGCTTTTTGGCGATCAGTTCCATCGTCTCGAGGGGGGTGAGCCCTTCCACGCTGTCAAGCCTGTAGCGTTCGCACAGGCGTTCGGGGTAATGACTGCCCATATAGCCGAGCAGGTCGAGACACAGCGACTCGATGTCCACGACGGCGTCCTTGACCGCGCCGGTGAAGGCAAGCCTGCGCCCGACCTCCGGGTCGTCGAATTTCGGCCACAGCACGCCGGGGGTGTCGAGCAGCTCGATTCCTCCCCCTATCGTGAACCACTGGTTGCCGCGCGTCACGCCGGGACGGTCGGCGACCTTCGCCTTGCCGCCCTTTGCCATGCGGTTGATAAAGGAGGACTTGCCGACATTGGGGATGCCCACCACCATCAGACGGACGCTTCGACCGCCCATGCCCTTGGATTCCCACACCGCGATCTTGTCCGCCAGCAGCCTGCGGACCTCGTCGGAGAAATGATTGAGTCCCTTGCCTGTTTTGCAGTCGCAGGCAATCGCCTTTGCGCCGCTTTTTGAAAAATACTCAATCCAGCGGGAAGTGGCTGCGCTGTCGGCGATGTCGGCTTTGTTGAGCAGAATGATCCGCGGACGGTGAGAAGTAATGCTGTCGATCTCGGGGTTGCGGCTGCTCATGGGGATGCGCGCGTCGATGATCTCCACCACGCCGTCCACCAGCTTGATGCACTGCTCCATCTGCCGGCGGGTCTTGGTCATGTGACCGGGATACCACTGGATATTCTGTGTATTTTGCGTATTTTCATTGAATTCCGCGCCCTTTGCGCCTGGGGCGGATGTTTTTTTCCGGGGCGGCTTGCTCCCCTGCTTCCGCTGTGATCCGGAACCGCTCATCAGTCCAGACCTCCGACTCTTTCAAAGGGGTAAATTCTGAAAATCGCCTTGCCCATGATGTATTTTTCCTCCACCAAGCCGAGACCGGGATCGCGGCTGTCGAAGGAGTCGTTGCGGTTGTCGCCCATGACGAACACCTTGCCCTTGGGAATGGTGAGGGGGTAGGGATAGGATTCACCGGCGCGCTGGATGTCGGGATCGAGGATATAAGGTTCGTTGATTTTGACGCCGTCCACGGTAACGGTATCTGTTTCCGCGTCAATTGAAATGGTCTGCCCTTCCACGGCAATGATGCGTTTGACGAGGGGTTCGTTGTCGTGGGAATTGGGCTGTGTAATGACCACAATATCGCCGTTCTGAGGGGTGTAGAAAAGGCTGTTGAGCACGATCCTGTCGCCCGATGCGAGCGTAGGATTCATCGAGGGTCCGGAAACGCTCACCACACGCAAAAGGTAGGTGAAAAGAATGACGACGATAGCCAGTGCGAATGCGATCGCCTCCAGCCATTCGTAAAGCTCCAGAACAAATCCTCCTGTCTGGTTCTGCTGATTGTTGTTTTTGTCGCTCATGATGATCCTCCATACGTTCATATTTCGACAGCCGGACTGAGAAGCATTCCGGCTGTCGACATTCGTACTTATTATTATACTACCAAATCAGAGCTATTGGAAGATAATTTTGAAAATTTTTTGATTTTTCTACAAAAAAATAAAAGAGACACTGTGTCAGATAGCGACAGTATCTCTTTTGGTGAAGCCTTTTGGATGTACAGATGAAGTTGGTGCGAAAAAGAATTACTTCTTGATACGCTCCTTGACCTTGGCAGCCTTGCCGACGCGGTCGCGCAGATAGTAGAGCTTGCTTCTTCTGATTTTTCCGTGACGGACGACCTCGATGCGGTCAACAGCGGGAGCGTTCACAGGGAACACTCTCTCGACGCCGACGCCGTAGGACACGCGGCGAACGGTGAATGTCTCGGAAACGCCGCTGCCTCTGCGGGCAATCACAGTGCCTTCGAACATCTGGATTCTTTCCTTTTCGCCTTCACGGATCTTGACGAATACCTTGATGGTGTCACCGATCTCAAATGCGATCGGTTCTTTTCTCAAGCTGTCTGCTGAGATGGACTTCAATGCTTCTGCTGCGTTCATAAAAAAACCTCCTGATCATTTCAGACATTCATGCAGCGCCAAAAAAACGCCCAGAGGAATGCCCGCTTTGAATGCTGCGAGCGGCATTCGAAAAAAACCGCTGCGCTGTGACAAATCCCCAACATCACGCCGAAGAAGAACGCCGTGAGCCGGACGAATCACCGACTTTTGAATTACAAAAGCCGATAACTCAAATATTGTAACACATTCCCAAAAGAAATGCAATACTTTTTTTAAAATAATTTTTTCTCTTTATTTCTCTTTATCTCTCATTATCTCGTCATCCGTCAACCCACAGAGCTGTGCAACATAATAAGATATTCCCACGATAGCATTAGCAGCTTGTCCTAAAAAGATTTCGGAAAGAAAATATATCCCCTTCACTAATTCCACCACCGCACAAAAAAAGAATAAACGCACCCAAAAAACCACCCCGCACCCCAAAGCCCCCAGTCAACCGCAGCACCCCCTCATCAAGTCCGCAAACCAACCCCCGGCGGTACGTTCGCGGGTTGAAGCGCGGATGCGCTTCAATATTCGCTCCCGGACGCGGGCAACGCACCAAAGGTCTGGAAACGGGCAAAAGACCCCGTTCCCCAAAAAAACAAGTGCGCCCCAGAATCCCCACCTATCCAGCCTCCGCGCCCCCGCGCCGAGCCTAATTCCTCCACCGCGCCAAAACCAAAACAAACGCACCAAAAAAACCAAACGCACCAAAACAAAACCAAACCCACCCTGCAAACAAAGACCAAAGAAAAAAGCCCTGTACCGCCAAAGATACAGGGCAAAAAAACACAGAAAAAATCCAACTATTCAAAGGGCGACAGCCCTTCCTCCATTATTCTTTTTTCAGTTTTCAGTTTTCAGTTAGCGAACGAACGTGAGCGCTTCTGTGAGCGCTTTATTGCGGTTCGCGGTTTTTGGGGGGCTTTTTGCTGTTGTAGTAGGGTTTGCCTTTGTGACGTGGCTTGGGATTGCCGCCCTTAGGATTCTTTTCACCTTCTGGAAGTCCTTCGGACAGTTGCTCCTGCGGCTTGCCGCCTTTGCGTCCCTGGTTTCTGCGGTCGGGACGCCTGCCGCCGGGGCGCCGGGAATTACTCTGCCTGCGTGGACCGCGGTTGTCGTCTTCGTATTCTTCATAGGCCGCTGCGCTGCCCGACAGACTTTCCTCGAAATCGATGCCCGAGTAATCGAAAACCGGCTTTTCTTCCTTCTTGGGTGTGTTTTCGGGCTTTTTTGGAACACTCTCGGGCTTCTGTGAATTGTTCTGCTTCTTTTCCGGCTTCTGTCCCGGCTCGGATTTCTTGTCGGGCTTCTGTCCGGGTTCGGATTTTCTTTCCGGCTTCTGACCGGGTTCGGATTTCTTTTCGGGCATCTGACCGGGTTCGGATTTTCTGTCCGGCTTCCTGCCTTCGGGCTTGCCGGAGGGCTTTCTGCCGTTTTCGTGGTTCCTGTCCTTCTCGGGCTTCTCCTCGGTATTCTTCGGCTGCGGCGGAGCTTCTCCGGGCTTGTGTACGTCGGCTACACGATAGGTCTTGGGCGGTGCTTCGTTTATGCCGTCGAGAAGAACCTTCACCCTGCCCGCCACAAGCTCCCTGTCCACCACCACACCGGGACCGTCCGGGGTGACAATGGCGGAGCCGATCTGCGGGAGCGTGCGCATCAGATCTTCGTAGGCGTCCTGCTCGTGCTTGAGACAGCACATCAGCCGCCCGCAGGTGCCGGAAATCTTGACGGGATTGAGGGAAAGCCCCTGTTCCTTTGCCATTTTGATGGAAACCGACTGGAAATCGCCCATGAACTGATGACAGCAGAAGGGTCTGCCGCAAACGCCCAATCCGCCGAGCATTTTGGCTTCGTCGCGCACGCCGATCTGCCGAAGCTCAATCCTTGCGCGGAACACGCTGGCGAGATCCTTGACAAGGTCGCGGAAATCCACACGTCCCTCGGCGGAGAAGTAGAAGACGATCTTGCTGTTGTCAAATGTACATTCCACATCCAGCAGATTCATTTCCAGCCCGTGCGCCTTAATCTTCTGATTGCATATGTCAAAGGCCTTTTTCGCCTTGATTTTGTTTTCGTTGACTCTCGCAAGGTCCGCGTCGGTCGCCTTGCGGATGATGGTCTTGACCTCGCGGTTGAATTCGCTGTCGTCAATTTCGCGGCGATCCATGACGACTTCGCCGCATTCTGTGCCTCGAACCGTCTCGACAATGACGTGACAGCCGAGCTCCAGTTCTTCGTCGTTTGGGCGGAAGTAGTAAATCTTGCCGCCCTCCTTGAATCTTACTCCAATGATCTCAGACATTATTTCTCCGTTTTCCTCCGTTGTTGAATTATCCAAGAATGATTGCCAGCCTTGTGTTGAAAAGTGGCATGCTTATATTGATTCTGAGCATGTCGCTCAGCTCGTTGATTTCGTCTATCTGCCGCATGATGGTTTCGGGCGGCAGCGTCGCGCCGAGCCGCAGGATGTTGTGCTCGGGCGAAGGAAGGGTATCCTGCGCACCGACGGCGACCATAAGAGCACACCGCAGCTTTTCGCACAGAATGGAACACACCTTGCCGCCCATGGCGCGATCCTTGCCGATGGCGGCGCACTTGACCGCCAACTCCAGCTCGCTGGCGGAACACATGGCTTCGATAATGCCGCCGGCGATAGCGTCGGCTTTCTCAGCCGCCTGGGACGCGCTCTCGCTGCCCAGCAGTCGCAGCGCTTCGCCGATGTTCCCGCCGCTGGCGGTGCAGGCGCTGACCGCCGACGGCATGTCGCCCGTGTGAAGCACGTTGACAATAAACGCCGCCCCTTCCTGAATGTCCACGGGATTGAGCGAGATGATCCTTCCGCGGGAACGAATGGTCGTGAGCAGGTTCATGGCAGAGCGGCAGGTCATAATGAAAATGACGTGCGGCGGCGCCTCCTCAAAGATTTTCAGAAAGGCGTTCTGCGCCGCGGGGAGCATGTTGTCGCAGTCCTCCAAAATGAACACCCGCTTTTCCGCCTCGTTGGGAGCGATCAGGGCGTCCTTCCGCATGAGTCGGACGGATTCGATGGAAATGGCGTTGATCTTGCCGCTGCCAAGAACAACCATCAGATCGGGATGGATGTTCTCCCGCATTTTGCGGCAATGGCTGCACTCTCCCGCAAGCGGTTCACGACAGCAGCACATGGCGCCGCGGGCGATAATCCGCGCAAACGTGGACTTTCCCAGACCGTCCGCACCTTCAATGATGAAGGCGTGCGGCAGTCTGCCGCTCCCGATCATCTCGCCGAGCGCATTGACGGCGTCGTTGTTGCCGCAGAATTCACCCGCAATCCTTCGCGCAGTGGGACAAAGCTCCGTGTTGCTCAGCATTTAATGAAATTCTCGACGTCCAGGACGAAAATCGCAGCGCCGCCGACTGTGACCTCGACAGGAACGCTCTTGAAGAGGGTGAAGTCGAATTCGGTTTCGTCGCCCACTACCTGCTTTCTCTTGTGGGAGAAGGTCTTGATGATGCCGATGACCTCGTCCACCTTCTCATCGTCCGTGCCGATGAGGAATGTGGTGTTGCCCGCCTTGAGAAAGCCTCCGGTCGTGGATAGCTTGGTGGCAATATGTCCTTTGGCGGTCAGATTGTTGGCCACCGCCGCGCTGTCGTCGTTGTTGACTATTGCAAGCAAGAGTTTCATAGATTCTGACTCCTTTGTTAATTTTGCTGATGTATTCTTATTCTATCACATTTATGCGCAGAATTCCAGTCTTTAACAGAATGTTTACGCAATTTTCGTCAATTTCTTCTCCCGGCATAACGACAGGCACTCCGGGAGGACAGGGACAGGCGGCTTCACCGGCGATTCTTCCGGCGGCCTGCTCCGTGGGAATGACCTTTGCACGTCGCAGCAGCGCTTCCCTCGGCGACAGCTTCCGAGCGGGAAATGCCTCCCAAAAAGCCGATTCTTCCGTCATGGGATCGCAAGTCGGGAAATCCCGCAAGGCGCGGCGCAGGAGGTCAATGTCGCCTTCCGAATTGAAAGGAGTCAGAATAAACACCACGGCGCAGCCGTCGCTGTGTTCACATTCGACGCCCCGCCGCCTGAAATAGTCCGCCGCCTGATCGCCCGTCATTCCGGCGGGACGTGTCAGCAGCGTCAGACGGACGGGGTCGCATTCCCCTTCCGGCAGGCGGAAGCCCTTTGACAGCGCCAGTTCACGCAGCTCTGCGACGGTCGCGGCAAGGGCGCGGAATGCCGCGATGCCCTCCCGCTCCATCCAATCCCTCGCCAGGTCGAGCGACGCCATGGTGAGGTAGGACGGACTGGTGGAACCGAAAAGCGCCATGGACGGCTTGATGAAGGGGATAGCCTCCGCGTCGGCGCAGTTGAGCCAGGCGCCGCCCGTGAACACGGGAAGCGTCTTGTGCGCGGAACAGGCCGAAGCCGAAGCGCCCAGCGTGATCGGGTGTCTGCCGAATGCGATCAGGTGCGTGCCGTGGGCATTGTCCACGAGCAGCGGCACACGGTGCCGTCTGCATGTGTCCGCAATGGCGGAAATATCCGCAAGACATCCGTAATAATCCGGAGAGGTGACGTACACCGCCGCCGCGTCGGGATTGTCATCAAGCGAACGGGCAATATCATCGGCGTGAACTCTTCCGGGAAGCCCGTTTCCCGCGTCGTTCCTGTGCGCGACCCACACCGGATCAATGCCTAAAAGCCCCGCCGTATTCACCGCGCTGCGGTGGATGTTGCGGCAGAAAATCACCTTGCTTCCCGCCCCTGCGAAGGCGGCGAGCATCCCCTGGATGGCGAGCGTGCAGCCGCAGGAGGAAACCGCGGTGTACGCAGCGCCAAAAAGCCGGGCTGCCCTTTGCTCCGATTCTCTGATGCATCCGTCGCATTCAAAGAGAGAATCCGTGTCGGGCAGCTCGGTCAGATCGAGTCTTTTGTCGAGCGGGAGGAATCCGCATGTTCCCTTGTGTCCGGGTGTGTGAAAGGACGCTCTGCCGCTGTCGGCATGCCTTCGGAGGGCGTTGAAAAGCGGCGCGTCGGGAAGGGATGAATGATTCATAGGCCATATAATTCCTCAGTCTAAATAAAGTGAGTATATCTCGGCGTTCTCGGTCGGTTGGCTGTAGAAATTCGGACGTGTGCCGAGCCGCTGAAAGCCGAATTTCTCATACAGCGCCCGCGCAGGCGCATTGGAGGAACGCACCTCCAGGGAGATTTCGTGCATGCCCGCCTGCCGCGCCCGTGTGATCTGCGCCCCGATCAGCGCCGAGGCGACGGAACGCCGCCTGAATTCGGGAGACACGGCGACGTTGCAGACATAGGCGCAGTCGCCGAGGTGATGCACGCCCATATAGCCCGCCGTTTTTCCCCCGACAACCGCCGCAAGGAAGACCGCCGAAGGCACGTCCAATTCCTCCGCGAGCGCCTTTTCGCTCCACGGTTCCGAGAAGCACTCTCTTTCAATTGCCGCAATGTCGGAAATCCGCTCTTCCGTCATGGGCATAATCATGATCTCATCATTCAATTATCATTCATCTCCAGTAGTGGTTAGTGGTTAGTGGTTAGTGGTTAGTGGTTAGTGGTTAGTCCCGGCAGGATACACTCAGAATAACAGAAACTTCAGGCAAACATAAACGAACTTCATTCAAAAAAGCACTCACCAAACAACCCAATAATTCCACCGCAATCTGAAACATAATAAGAATTTTACACGATAGCATTAGCAGTTTGTCCTGAAAATATTTCAGAAAGAAAATATTTCCCCATCAATCCAGCCCTCGCGCCCCCGCGCCGAGCCCGGACCAACTCCGCGCCAAAAGGAAACCAACCGCACTCCAAAATCCATCCAGCACCCAAAAAGCCCGAAATAAGCCGCAGCACCCGCTCCCAAAGTCCGCAAACCAACCGCAAAGACCCCGTGCGCGGATGGCGTAGCCATATCCAGCTCCGCGACGCGGGCATCGCACCAAAAGCCCAGCAGCGGGCAACAAAACCCATTCCCAAAGCAGCAAAAAGTTCGTCGCCCAACTCCCACTCTATCCAGCCATTGCGCCCCTGCGCCGAGCCAAATTCCACCACCGCGCCAAAAAAATAAAAAACCGCACCCAAAATCACCCGACAGCCAATAGCTATTGGCAAAAAACAGAAATCCCGCATCCGTCGGAACGGGAAACAAGCCTGCACTGCATTCCAAGGGGAAGGAAAGTGGATGGAACGCTGTGTCCGCACATAAA
>ONID01000124.1 GCA_900317765.1 uncultured Eubacteriales bacterium
TGATGCCGTGTACCTCATAGCCCTTTTCAAGCAGAAATTCCGCAAGATAAGAGCCGTCCTGTCCTGTAATGCCTGTAATCAGCGCGGTTTTGTTCATTCATTTATTCCCCCGAAAACGGTTGAGATTAGTTCAGTATTATATATCATAAAAGATCATACATCGCTCATAAGGCGATGATTCTGTGTTTTATATGTCAGAATAAATCCTTTTGTAGGTTTCCAAAAAATGCTCCGGACGGAGCTGTTCTCTGTATGCCTCGGCGTCCCGGTCATATTCAAATGCATCCGCCTGAGACAGCGCCGCCTCGGTCTTTCTGAGGATATCCGCTTCGTCGGTAACGTCGGCGGTGAGACCGAGATGATGCTGCGCGGTGATCGCTCCGAGTGAACCGTGGGCACACGAAAGGATCATTTTGCGGCAGCACACGCCGTCGGTCAGCGGGCCGCTTGCGCCGTTGAATCCGGTGCCGTAGACACAGTAGATGATGTCGGACGCGGCGATGGCGGATTTGTATTCCTCGTCGCTCAGCGCCCTGATGAAGGTGCGCACTTTTTGTTGGTACGGTGCAATTGCACCCTCGATTTCATTTTCCGTTATTTCCAACGGTCTGCCGCAGATGAGCAGCTGAAAGTCGTTTTTGCAGCGCTGCAGGATGCGCAGGAAGGGAAGGATGTGCTTGTAAGCGGTCAGCCCTCCGACAATGCCGATGACGGGTGTGCGGTGATTGAGCTGAAACTGCTCCTGACAGGCGGTTTTGTCCAGAGAGGCAATTTTGTAAAAATCAAACGCCGGGTATTCGCAGTGCTCCACATTCGATACACCGTACTGTTCAAGCGTTTTCTGAAGCGTATCCGTATGCACGACGCACCTGTGAGAGCGTCCCGCGTTCATCAACCGGTAGCTGATCCGGCGGGGAAGACCGCCGTAAAAATGGTGATAGGTGACGATCACCTTGCAACCGCCCGGCATACGAAGACCGTAACCGAAATACCGCATCAGACCGTCTCCGTCCAGCACATGAACCACGTCGATTCCGTTTTGTCTGACGATCTTCCTGAGCTGTTTTGCCCATGCGAAATAGTTGGAAGGCGATGCGAGATCGGTGGTATATATAAAAGGAAAGTGCCTTTCCTCCGGAAAGCCAATGTTTTCAGGCGCATATGAAAAAAAATCGATTCCCTCTATCCGGGATAACCACTGCATGTATGTCTTCCGGTGTCCGCTGAAGCTTCGTTCACATAAAAGTACTTTCATTGGATGCTGTTATCCTCTCTCGACAGGCGGGATATGGTTTCGGCTGTTTTTTTCCATGTAAAGTCGGACAGTATCGAGGTCTTTGCCTGTTCCGCCAAGGGCGGGCTGTCAAGTATGAGCCGGCATGTTTCTTCGTTGCTGCCGGCAAGGTATCCCGTTTTGCCGTCCGCGATGATAAAATCAGGTCCGGGAGCGTGCCACGCGATGACCTTGCAGCCGTAATACATCGCTTCGAGCAGAACCATTCCGTATATCTCATGCTGGTTCAGATTGACAAAGCAGTCCGCGATTCTGTAAAGCTCCCATATGTCTTTGTTGGGAATGCAGGCGATTCTTTTGACGTAAGGAGTCAATCCGTTCCGGTCGATCGCATCCTGCACCGCATCGGAGAGTTCGCCGTTTCCGACCATCATCAGCCGGTAGGATGCATCGGTCTGCCGGACCGACCGGAAGATTTCGATCATGCGGCAGGGCTGCTTTTCAGCGGTCATTCTGCCGATGAACAGAATGATCTTTTCGTCGGGCAAATACCCGAATTTGTTTTTTAAGGTGCTGACGGGTGTGGATTCATAGTCCTGGTGCAAGCGATCCATATCCAGCCCCACAGGGGTGGTGATGACGTTCTTCACGCCGCTGTTGATCAGTTCGTCCCTGACGGCGGGATTCTTGGCCAGACAGGTCAGTTTTCTGTACGATTTGAGGTTCTGTGCAAAAATCAGATTGGTGAGCCGCTGTTTGAGCTGATTTTCCGAGTGACTTTTGCTGACGCCGAGATAAGGAATGAGCCTTACGCCGTTTTTTTGGCACCATCTGTAGACCAGCGGGAAAAAAACCTGCGTGTCCGAAAAATAGACGAGTACGTCGAGCGACGGATCAAACTTTTTGAGATCCGGTATACCGTTGGTTCCCACTTTTCCGGACGGTAAAAGATGCAGCGTCGCGTGGCGGCATCCGTTGATGGGTTCAGAAATCGGCTCGGCATGCCTGTCTACCAGTCTGTAAACAATCACCTCGTCGAACAGGGTGTCCAGCTCATGGGCGAGACCGACCTCCTGCAGGTTGTAAAAACCTTTATTTACGAAGTTCCCTACGCTCGTTACCAGAAGACCTATCCGCATCCTTAACCTCCGTATATATATCTGTCAGACAGCGGTAATTGGCGTCGGGCGTGTAGTTGTCCTCAAACACCTTTCTGACGCTGCCGCTGATGTCCATGCTGAACTGCTGACGTTTTTTGACTGCTTCTATGAGTCCCTCCGGGCTGCCCGCTTTGAATTTCCAGCCGGTAATGCCGTCCTCTATCAGACTGCCGGAGTTGCCGAGATCGGAACAGATCACGGGAATGCCCGCCGAAAATGCCTCCACGATCGTCATCGGGAAGCCTTCATACCACAGGGTCGGAAGAACGAGCGCGTCGCTCTGAGAAATGATCTCCCTGACGTTGCGGTGTTCCACATATCCCTTCATCTCGATGTTGAGTCCCTGTGCCTGGCGGTTGCACCAGTCCTCCAGAGGACCCTTGCCGCAGACAATTAGGTGAGGCGCATCTGCTCCCATGAGCTTCCATGCCTCAAATAGCACTTTAATACCTTTTAATTCGTCCAGTCTGCCGACATAAAGAAAACTCATGGTCTCACCTCCTTGCCGCTTATTTCCGCGCCGTTTCCGCGGACTGTGTGCGAATTTATTTCTTTTGCATTTCTTTTTCTGCTATATTGTAGATTTCATTCAGACAGCGATAATTGGCGTCGGGCGTATATTTTTCCTCATATGCCCGCTTGATGCTTTCGCTCATGTCTTTATCGGAATTCATGCATTTTCTCACTGCGTCGGCGAGTTTTTCCGCGCTTCCGGGTCTGAATTTCCAGCCGGTGACGCCGTCGTCGATGATGCTTCCCGAGTTGCCGAGGTCTGAACAGATGACCGGAATACCCAGTGAAAAGGCCTCCACGATGGTCATCGGGAATCCCTCATACAACAGCGTTGGCAGGATCAGGGCGTCGCTCTGTGAGATGATGCTTCCGAGTGCGGAGCTGTCCACATAGCCCTTCATTTCAATATTAAGCTCACGCGATTGCTTGGTGCACCAGTCTTCCAGAGGACCTTTGCCGCAGACGATCAGGTGAGGCGCATCCGCTCCCATGAGCTTCCACGCCTTGAAGAGCACTTTTATTCCTTTTAATTCATCTAATCGTCCGACATATAGAAAGCTCATGGTCTCACCCCTTTCTGCAATAATGGTTTTCGGATTGACTGATTAACGTGTTACATCGGTTCTGAATGATCCGAGCTGTTCAAAAAAGTGAAATTAGGCTTTACAAATACCTTTGACGGCTGAATGATCTGTTTTTTCCGGTTGATCCGGAGAAGCATCTGCTTGTTGAATTCGGTCAGGCAGATGAAATTGACCTTGCGGTAAATGCCGGTCGCCCTGTGTATCAGCGCACTGAGCACCAGAATGAAGGTCTGCGGTCTTGAATTGCGGTAGCAGCCGTGCCGGATGGCGCAGCGAAGACCCTTGTTGATGCAGTCCTCACAGATGTTCCCGTTGCGGTAAAGCATGGCTCCCGGACATAAAAAGCGGAAATTGTGAATGGTCTGAATGACCGGAACACCGCATTTGACCGCCGCGTAGTAAACCGACGGAGAGATGAGATGCAGCGTGTTGTGAACATGCACTATATCTATGCCGTTTTCTTTGATGATTTTTTTGATATCCTTTGCTGTGCGCGGGTTGTAGATTGAAGTGAACGGAAGAAGCAGCTTTCGGAAGAAGTTCATCTTTTTGATCTCATTGTTGTCCCTTGTGTAGAGAATGACCTCGTGTCCGTTGTCTTCGAGCAGTTTCTTTTCATTGGCCACGACGGTGTCTTCACCGCCCGGTATCTGATAGTAATTGTGGACGATCAGTATCTTTTGTTTTTTTTCATTCGTTTCCCGATTCATAATGTCACTTCCCTCTGATGATGGCTTTCCATATGAACTTTGAATTGGTCACAAGGTAGCGCCTGAAGAGTCTTTTGGGTTCCTGAATGAGCCGGTAGAGCCATTCGAGATTGTGGTTCTGCATAAACGCAGGGGCACGGCTGATATTGCCGGCAAAGTAATCAAATCCTGCGCCGACGCCCACCATCAGTCCGTTGACACGACCCTGATGCGCTGCCATCCATCGTTCCTGCTTGGGTGCGCCGAGACCGACCCAGATAAAGTCGGGGGCGGTGTTGCAGATGCCTTCGATGATTTTGTTGTCCTCTTCTTCGCTGAGTTCGCGGAAGGGAGGGGAACAGCTGCCGACCACCGTAATTCCGGGATAATTCTTCTTTATGTTGATAACCAGCTTTTCCAGCGTTTCGGGTGTGCTGCCGTAGAAGTAATGGCGATAGCCCTTTTCGGCGGAGATTTTAAAAATCTCCCCCATAAAATCCGGCCCCGTCGTTCGGGCGATCTGAGTGGCGCCGCGTCTTCTGCCCACTGTGGAAAGGGGGCCTCCGTCGGGGATGGTCAGAAGGCTGTTGTTTTGTATGGTTCGGTAGTTTTCATCCTCCGACGATCTTACGGTGGTATGTACATTGGCGACGCAGATGTAATCGCCGCCGATGATTTTCAGGTTTTCATCGGTAAAGCGCAGCAGCCACTGCATATTGATATCGGCAATCTCCACTCCGAGAATAGTCACAGTCGGGATGGCAGATCTGTCCACTGCATGCTGAAATTTTTCCATCCGCCATCGCCGCCCTTTCATAATTTATTAAAAATGCCGAATAATGGCCCAAGAATTTTACAGTTTCCAGAAATACAATTGTTTTGATTATATCATACCGCTATCAAAAAAGCAACGATATTTACATATTTTTAATATATTTAATTGGGAATTATATATGAAGTTTCTTATATAAAAAATATCATCACAATACTTGCATATTATAAACAAATATGATATTATATAGACAATATCGACAAATGGAAGCGATTTAAATGGACAAAAAACAACATTATAAGCAAAAAGACCATCTCACCTATCCGGAAGCGACAATGTTTCAGATGGTGGAGAAATGCGCGGAGCAGTTTGCCGATGAGCCTGCATACGAATTTTATGACAAAAAAACGAGTTATCGCAGCTTTATAGGGAAAATTGAGCGCGCGGCGAAGGCTTTTTATGCCTCCGGCATAGGAATGGGCGACGCGGTGACGATTTGTCTTCCGAATGTACCGCAGGCGCTGGTCTGCTTTTATGCCCTCAGCCGCATCGGGGCGATTGCCAACATGGTTCATCCGCTCTCCGCACAGAACGAAATCACAGGCTATCTGAATATTTCCGGGAGCAAAATGATTCTCACGGTCGATCTTTTTTATGAAAAGGTGGAAGCGTCGCTTGCCGGCGTCGATCATCCCGTGACCATTCTCACCTGCCGCATGCAGGAGGAGCTTCCCTTTAAGCTCAAGCCGCTCTATCTGCTCAAAAAGGGCAAGGATTATCTCAGATTCCCGAAGAAGCCGCACATGCTGTGGACGGATTTTCTCAAACGCGGCGACGATAAGAGCATAGCCCTTCCCGATGTGTCATTTGACCCCAAGCGTACGGCTGTCATACTCTACAGCGGAGGCACCAGCGGCACGCCCAAGGGCATCTGCCTGACCGACCTCAATTTCAACGCCTGCGCGCTGCAGGCGAGAGAGGCCATCGGAGAGGAATTCCGCAAGGGATACAAGATGCTCAGCTGTATGCCGATCTTCCACGGCTTCGGATTGGGTATCAATATCCATACCGTCCTGATTCACGGGGCGTGCTGCATTCTCATGCCCACCTTCAACAACAAGAGCTACGCCGACATGCTGCGGCGCAAGCAGCCCAATTTCATCGCCGGCGTGCCGACCATCTTCGAAGCGCTGCTGCACATGCCGCAGCTGGACGGTGTGGACATGAGCTTCCTGCTGGGCATGTTCTGCGGCGGCGACAGTCTTTCGGTGGAGCTGAAAAAGAAGATCGACGCGTTCCTCAAAGCCCACAACGCCCATATTCAGGTGCGCGAGGGCTACGGACTGACCGAGTGCGTCACTGCCAGCTGCCTCACGCCCAAGGACGATTACCGGGAGGGCAGCATAGGCATTCCCTTTCCCGATACGGTCTACTGCATTGTGAAGCCCGGCACGGACGAGCAGGTTCTCCCCGG
This sequence comes from uncultured Eubacteriales bacterium, assembly GCA_900317765.1. Lineage (GTDB taxonomy): Bacteria > Bacillota > Clostridia > Oscillospirales > Acutalibacteraceae > RUG762. The sequence continues at coordinate 6,427 of ONID01000124.1, forward strand.
CGAGGAGGGAGAGATCATTCTCAAAGGGCCGTCGCTCATGACGGGCTATCTCAAAATGCCGGAGGAAACGGCCAAGACCCTCCGCGTGCTGCC
>ONID01000206.1 GCA_900317765.1 uncultured Eubacteriales bacterium
AAAGCGATACGTGAAGGAAAGCCCGGAATTCTGTATTAAAAAACAGTTGTCAAAAAGTTTACACAAATATGGTAGAAAAAGCCCTCTGTTTCTGATATGATAAAAGCATCATTTCAGGAATGGAGGTTTTTTAAGGTGTCAGAGAAAGATATTGAAAAACTGGTAGAAGATTATCAAAAAGCGAAAAATGAAATATCAGAACTGAACACAGAAATCTCTATTCTGAAGGAAGAAATGGCAGTCATGCAGAATCAGCTTGACTGGTTCAAAAGACAGATGTTTGGCAGAAAAACAGAGCAGACATCGGTGATTTTGGAGGGTGGAGAGCAGCTTTCAATGTTTCCGAAAAATGAAAAGCCGCAGTGTTCTTCCCTAAATGAAGAAACCATCACAATTCCGGAACATAAACGTAAGAAAAAACGCACGTTTGAAGAGGCAATGGGTGAACTTCCGGCGGAAGAAATCGTTTATGAACTTGAAGAAAAAGTATGCGACAAATGCGGTGCAGAAATGGTTGAGATAGGTGTTGAAAAACGTGACGAGTTAGTGTTCACACCTGCAAAATTTCATGTGCGCCGCCATATTGTGAAAGTTTACAAATGCACAAAATGCGGCAGTGATCCCGAAAAAGATGCAGAATTGGATGATATTGAGCCGTGCCATTTCAGGAAAGCCGACTGTCCGAAAGCAATGATACCCGGCAGCTACTGTTCACCGGAACTGCTTGCTCATATCATTTATGAAAAATACGGGAAAGCTGTACCCCTGCACAGACAGGAAAAGGATTTTGCGTCGAAAAGGATACCGTTGCTGAAAGCAACCATGTCAAATTGGGTGATGACCGGTGCAGAACAATGGTGTTTGCCGATTGTGAGGAGAATGATTGAAATCCTCCGGCTGAGTGAAGTCATCCACGCTGATGAAACCAAAATACAAGTACTGCGTGAAGAAGGAAGAAAAGCATCAAACGAATCGAGAATGTGGGTATACTGTAATGGAAAAATCAATGACAAAAGCATTGTCATTTTTGATTACAAGCAGACACGCAAGGGAGCAAATGCCCGGGAATTCCTGAAAGGCTGGCACGGCTATCTTGTGCGTGATGATTTCAGTGGCTATCACATTTTGAAAGATGTGAAACACTGTGCCTGCTGGGCTCACATGAGAAGAAATTTCGTTGAGGCCATACCGTCTGACAAGAAACTGCACAAAACATCCGTGGCAGTACAGGCGGTGGAACGTATCGACAAGATATACCATGAGGACAGCCTGCTGAAAAACTGCACATCTGAGAACCGGTACGAAGAACGGCTGAAAAAAATAAAGCCATTGATAGATGAATTCTTTTTATGGATAGAAAAATTGCCTGTAAGCGGTAAAAGCAAGCTTGCGGGAGCCATCAGCTATGCCCTTAATGAAAAGGAATATCTGTACACATTTCTTGAAAACGGAAATATTCCGCTTGACAATAACCGTGCTGAAAATGCGATACGCCCGTTTGCAGTCGGCAGAAAAAACTGGCTTTTCAGTAATACTCCGGGGGGAGCAGACTGCAGTGCGGCACTGTATTCCATAGTATCTACTGCACAGGCAAACGGACTTGATGCGGAAAAATATCTGACAGAGTTGTTCAGACAGCCTGCCGGAACAATTATCCTGCCTTGGAAGGAGGAAAATTCTGATGACACTTGATACAGAAAATGCCAAATTATTCTTTAAGCTGTTTCTGCCAATATTGGACTATGTGAATTTAAAGTGCCATGTGCTTGAGAATGACGAAAAATTCATGGAGAAATGGAGTCTTTCTCAGGGGATTAACGTACAGAGTGCTTTGAAAACTGCCAATAAACTCTGGTCGGATGATACATTGATAGATGACTATCTTGCACAGGCACAGCTTTCCGATGAAAACAAAAACATTGTCAGCAGTTGGAAAAAGCATATTTCGGGAAAATTTATACTTGAAAGGCATCTGAAAAAAGGCTCAATATTCATCAGTATGAATGATGAAAAAGTCTATCTTGTAAAAGGACTGAATTCCACCTGGAGTGAAATGCTTAATGGTATGCCTCCGCCTGTTTTGCTGAATGCGACTCTGCTTCCATGGAAAGACGTTATCATATCCGATGGACTGGTCATGCTCACTCCTGTATATTTCGGCAAAGGCTATTCAACGGAATTCAAGGAAATCTACAGGAACGCAAAACATCATTCTGCTATATTCAATTCCCTGTGAATTTAAACACGGAGTCAGATTATTATATCCTGACTCCGTGTTTTTCAATACGCTTCACTTTTGACGCTTACGATATTTTTTGTCTTACACATTCATCAAGCCATCTATGATGTGGTACAGATGTCGAGTTATGTGCT
>ONID01000017.1 GCA_900317765.1 uncultured Eubacteriales bacterium
TCTGCATTATTTATGATTGAACCGCCGTGTACTGAACGGTACGCACGGTGGTGTGAGAGGTCGGCTACTCAATTAATGGGTAGCCTCCTACTCGATTCTTAGTAACTGTGCAGAAATAATTAATACATTTTAACTCGTCAGAAAGACGAAGGATACTATGCTTTTTGGTAACTAATGACTGATTAAATTCTGCACAGTTCCTTATTACTTTGCAAGCCGCTCTGCATATTGAATCATGGAAGCCTGCGCAGCTGTTATCAAACTGTTGTTCAAAGAAAAGTGATCTATGTCGGATAACAAAATACAACTGAACACCGATTCTGATGCAGCGACTGTCAGGATGGGTGTTCAGTTTTTTCATACAGTCAGACCATTAGTCTTCGGAGAATCATTAACAAACGAATGCCCGGCACATTCTTAAAATACAAGTCCGTGCGCAAACTATCCTATAATCTGTAATTTCAAGTGATAAAATTTAAATAAAAGGTAAATTTATACTATTAGAATAAAACCGGAATAATCTGGTTCTTTTTCTTTGCTATATCCTCTATATTGAAAATCTAATTTGCATATCACATATAATATTTGATTTTCTTATAAAATGAAATTTTTTTAGTAAAAATGTCAATTTACTTCAACATCATGTTGATATATAATGCTTTATTATATCAATATGGGAGTATTTGAAAAATGAAACTGAAATCTGAGTTCATTATAAATCATTTGAATAAACTAAATATACACTGTGTGCTGTATTTTTGCATATTCTTATTGTACTGCATATTATGCTTCCTGTTTCCTTATAGCGGAGATGACTGGTGCTGGGGTGGTCCGGAGGGCATCGAGCGGATGAATCATTTGTTCCGCGACTACAACGGGAGATACATCGGCAACCTGACGGTTATTTTGCTTACACGATCCCGCATTTTGCGCACTTTTGTCATGGCTTTTTCCCATACTTTTATTATTTATGTCATCAACAAACTCTCATTGTTCAGCAAGGCAGGAGCAGTATTTATTCTGGGGCTTATGCTGTGTATGCCACAACCGTTATTTACGGAGGCTGTCGTATGGACTTCTGGCTTTTCCAATTATGTATTGTCGGCGGTTACTACTATGACATATATTTATTTCATGAATGAAATGTTTCGGGATAAAGCGCCTTCGTATCGGCGGTATTCTTCCATTCTGTTTCTTTTACTTGGCTTTGTGGGGAATCTGTTCGTCGAACACATGACGTTGTATAACTTGTTTCTTGGAGGATTCAGCCTGATCTATGTCTATATAAGATTCAGAAAAATATGCCGCCAGTTTTTAGCATTTACTGTCGGCTCAATTGCAGGCGCAATATTAATGTTTTCAAACAGCTCGTACAGAAATATCACTGAGGGCACCGATTTTTACAGGACCGTCCCGAACAGTTTTGGCACACTTGTCAGGAAACTTCTTTCCAATACTTTTTACCACGGCGTACCGGATAATTTTTATCGCAATGTGATCTTACTTCCGTTTCTTTGCATAACGTTATTATTTGTGAGCAGCGCATATCGTTCCCAGCTCGTCGGAATAAGGAAGATGGTGAATATTGTTTCAAAAACATATATTGCATCCTATACCGTTCTCGCGGTCATAGATAGTTTTTACGGGCGGATATTCTATAACGCGTGTTCCATCACCGTTATGCTGCTGTCATTATTGATGGCAGTTGCTTTACCTGCCGCACTGTGGTCACTTCCGCTTGATCGCCGGGAAAAAGAAAAGCTGTTTTTTATGCAGTTCAGCCCGTATCTCATCACATTCATCCTGCTTTTCGTCGATCCGATAGGTCCTCGGTGTTTTTACATTGTCTATGTCTTCTATGCTGCACTGGCTATGATGCTGTTGAATTATGCCGTTCGCAAAAACGGACCCATAAAGGATTATGGTAAATATGCAGCCTTATGCGTTTCCGGGGTATACGTATTTTATTATCTGTTTATCTATGGCAGTATTTTCGTATGTGATCAGCGTCGTCAAGAGAAAGCGCATGCGGATATCGAAAGCGGCATGCGAAAGATTGTGGTTGAAGATCTGGTTTTCGATTCTTATGTATGGTTTGGCAACCCAAGCTACGGATGGGAAAAGGGATATAAAGCTTTCTACGGTATGGATGATGATGTCGAGATAATAAACACTTCGTCCACATTCTATCCTACTGTTTCCCAACGCTTTTTGAAACAGTAGGAATCATATGAGTGGACTTTCAGCCTCAACAAGTGTGGAATCGTCCGTTGGATGAGACCCTGTCAAGTGCGACTTTCCGGTCGTGGACTTGCAGGGTCTCTTTTCCTTTGCGGATTTCTCTAAAGAATCAAAAAATCCGGGAAGCAAAAATTAAGGTGCTTCCCGGACTGTTCGGTTAAATATGTCAATTCACACTCTTTTGTGCGGTCAGTATTGCCCGTTGGTTCTTATCAGCGGTTCAAAATCCACACCGGGTTCAAGCCAATAGGATTCCGACGCGACGAAAACGGAGGGATCCACCGTGCTCTGATAGACATTATCCCAGCGCACGTCCGCTTCCACCACATCCGGAATGCCGGTACCCGGCTGCGCGGTATAATAGGTATTCACGCCACGGATCGACTCGGAGTGCAGATTTGCCACACGCTGGTGCGTGGCTGCGGTGTTGGCGTTCATCTGGTGCATCACGTTCATCGTGTAATTGTGGGTGTCGCTGATGATTTGCTGTCTTCTGTCCCACGACGCCATTTCCTGCTGATGAACCGCCATTGCCGTCTGGTTCTTGAGCGCCTGCAGGTACTGCAAAAGCGACTGCCGTATCTGTTCGAGATCATCGGTGTACTGAATGCTTTCGTTGACCTTCTGCGCGGTCGGGAAAAGCGCCTCATATTTGTCTGCGTCCGAAACGATAATAAACTCATATTGCGTTTCCCAGTAATGTTCGTCGGGAGCAGCCATCGGCCACATCATCGAACCGAACATGCCGCCTCCCATCATGGGCTGTCCTGCCTTGTGTGCGTCGTTGACTCTCGTCTCAACCGAGATTGTTTTGCGTTGTCCGCTTCTGTCCGTGATCTCATAGGTTACGCGCTTCCAGTCGCTCACCACGCTGCTGAACCCCTGCGATATATAATTGCGGCAGATGGTCTGCTGCCGCTCACGCTCCGCTTCGCTTGCCTCTTCTACGCGCAGCTTGTTCCCCGACACGGGCTGTATATCGCGCTGGAGAAGATAGTCGCAGTACTGCTCCGCGCTGAAGGGCGAAGCAATGCGCATATACGAGCCAAGCACGTCGATCTGCTTGAACAGCGGTATACGGGAGAGTTTGCGGTCGGTATAGATATTGGAACCGCGGAAAAGAATCCGGGCGGAACCATCGGGTGCAACAAATTCCGCCTCTGCCACAAAGGGATTGGAAGCATGGTCGCCGTAAAACTCGTCTGACGCCTGCCTTGAACAAATATGCCATCCCTTCGGCGCAAAACTCTCAATCGGGCATAGGCCGCTGCAATCGTTCCCCGGTACGATCGGAATCCCCTGTACCTCGCCGCGTCCTGTGTAGGGGTCCTGCTTCCGAGCCCTGCGGAATGTCTCTGACCGCGGATGGATCATGTATTCTGTCTGACAGTTCCCGCATCTCATGACATTGCCTGTGCCGTCCCATTGGAGTTGGGCGCCGCATTTCTGACATTTCAGTATGACCATTTCGCTCACCTCTGTCATTCTTTCTTACTGAGAAGAGTATATCATATCCGTCAAACAAATGCAAGGAAAATCGTTCTGTCCGATCGGAAATGGATTTTGGTTCAAGCCCATGTGGATAGAAGATGAGTCAATTGGTCGTTATAATATCCATTTACTGAATAATCACTAATAAGTCAGAATAGTTAAAAAAACATTTTCATAATTATCACAAAAAATTTACTTTTTTTGTGTGTTTTTTTGTAAAATAGCATTATGGAATATTTTGCTATTAAAGTGTTCCAATGCGAAAAATGCATATTATGCAATGGGAGAGAAGACAGATGAAATCGAAATCAAAAACGCAGGAAATGCAACCGTTTATGTCCCCGTTGACAGTTTTGGCATTCGCTGTCGGTACAAGCGTCGGCTGGGGCTCATTGGTAGTCACAAGCAACACCTATCTTAAACAAGCCGGTCCGTGGGGCAGCGTGTTCGGGCTGCTCATCGGCGCCGCCATTATGCTGCTGGTTTGCTGGAACTATCACTATCTGGCCAATAAATATCCCGAGGGAACCGGCGTGTATTTTTTTACAAAACAAGTATTCGGATACGACCGCGCTTTTCTCATATCCTGGTATGTTTTTCTGCTTTACTCCGCTATTTTCTGGGCAAACGCGACGGCGGTTCCCCTGTTTGCACGATACATATTCGGCGATGTATTTCGTTTTACATATTTGTATACCATTTTCGGCTACGAAATCTATCTTGGCGAATTACTGCTGACAGCCGCAGTGATCGGAATTACCGTATTACTCATGATTCTCAGCAAAAAAGCGACAGCAAGTATCATGATAGGGCTTGTCGCTGTCTTTTTGATCGGTATCACGGCTTGTTTTGTCGTCGGCATCGTCAATTTCCTGTCCGGTTCCGCGGGATTTGAGCCAGGCTTTGCCCCCGACGGTCTGCCCCTTGCGCAGATTGCCAAAATAGCGTCTATTTCGCCTTGGGCGTTTATCGGATTTGAAAGCGTCACCCATTCGTCCACCGAATTCAAATTCCCCAAAAAACGTGTTTTCGGCGTTTTGGCACTGTCCATCGTCATTTCCACGGCGCTGTATATTTTTGTCACGCTGCTTTCTGTGACGGCGTACCCGCCGGCATACGGCAATTGGTTTGAGTATATCAGTGATCTGGGCAATCTGTCCGGGTTGGAAGCTGTCCCCGCGTTTTATGCCGCCAGTTATTATCTCGGCAATACCGGAACCATACTGCTGTTCTGCGCACTGTTCGCATTGATTGCAACCAGCCTGATTGCCAATCTCTGGGCGCTGAGCCGGATGATCCACGTCATCGGTCAGGATTCCATACTTCCCAAAAAGCTCGCAAAGCTGAATAAAAAGGAAATTCCTGCGAATGCCATTCTGTTTGTGGGAGGCATTTCGCTGTTCATCCTTTTCCTCGGACGTTCCGCGATAGGATGGATTGTGGACGTTACCACAATTATTGCGATTTTCCTCTACGGATTTGTCGCCACTGCGGCCATGAAATGCGCCAAGCAGGATGAAAAATGGATGAGCTTCACTACCGGACTTGCCGTATTGATTGCAATGATTGCCTTCGGGGTGTTAATGATATTGCCGATCACAAACGCGGGTTCTCTGAGTTCGGAAACATATCTCCTGTTTATTGTCTGGTCGATTTTTGGCATGTTCTTCTTCCATCATGTAATTTCCAAAGACAAAGCAAGGCATTTCGGTAAAGCGATGGTGGTATGGGTCGTCATGATTTCCGTGGTTTTTATGCTGGGAATTGTCTGGATGGAAAAAATCGAAGAAGAATCGGCCATGAAAGCATTGAATGAATTTCACGCATACCACGATGGAATCGCCAGCGAAGATATTCTGAAGATGAGCGAGAGCGAGTACCTGGCTGAACTGAATTCAAAACTGGATACAACCAATACCGTTAGCTTTGCTACGTTGATGGGTCTGTTTGTCATCTCCATCGGCGGATTCCTGAGCAATTATATCTCAATGAAAAAGTACGAGAATGCGCTTAAAAGCGACGTCGAAGAAAAAAATCAACACATCGTACAATTACAGCAGAGCTTCGTGGTCGGAATACTGACGATGATCGAGAGCCGAGACAATTCCACGGGCGGACATATCAAACGGACCAGTGATGTTGTGAAAATCCTTGTGGAAGAAATGAAAGATGATGAGAGCCTCGGCATCGACGATGAATTTTGCAGTTGTATCATCACGGCGGCTCCGATGCACGATATAGGCAAAATCGCTGTTGACGATGCCATTTTGCGCAAGCCCAGCAAACTGACGGAAGAAGAATACGAAATAATGAAATCGCACACAAAAGAAGGCGCCCGTATTCTTTGGGATCTTGTTGAGAATGAAGACAACGCGCGATTCAGACAAATTGCGATCAACATGGCGCTCTACCACCATGAGCGGATGGACGGCACCGGCTATCCGCAACATCTGAAGGGACAAGAGATACCTCTTGAAGCCCGGATCTTAGCGATCGCCGATGTTTACGACGCGCTTGCTTCCAAACGGTCGTATAAGGAACAAATGTCAGCCGAGGAAGTTTACAGTATCATGCTGAAAGGCAAAGGCACACAGTTTGACAGCTACCTGTTTGAACACTTTGAAAATGCCCGTCCGGAAATCGAAGCATACTATGCCCGTCTTTAATATTTGAAGATACGGTTCAAAGAGCGGTAAGGCGTTCGGTAAAACTTATCAAGCCTTACATACAAATTGAATTGACATTCGGTACGTTTGTACGATTCACTTTATAAAATGGTTTTCTCACTTTTACAAAAAATGTCTTGACCTATGAAGAATCAAATGATAGTTTATGAGATAGGGTTGCGTTTGAAATAATCAAAGAAAAGCAGCGGCTGGCACTTGCATTGAGCAACAGCGAAGGAGGACTGAACAATAATGGATAACAGACGATTAGAATGTGATCAGGCGAAAAACTTGATACCGCTTGCCGCCGACGGACAGGCAGCGGCACAGGTGCAGGTACAAAGGGCGCAGAACTGTCAGCGGAGCATGAAAAAAAGCCATATGTGGCTGCTGTTCGGCGCGGCGGCGGCAGGTACAACACTTTTCGCGCTGTTTGCGGTATTTGTCTGGCTGTTCTTTTTCGGAGGATTTCCCGAAATTGTTAAAGGCGCGGACAACTATACGTCTGAGATCAACCGGCTTGTCAATCTGAAGACAGGCTGTGTCCATACGGGCTTCATCTGCTTCCCTGAGGAGCTGCCGAAGGGTATTTCAGAAAATGACGCCGTATTCTATTCGTTCTATCAGGACACTCTTTTCGACCCGACAAACGAGGTCTTTCTCGAGGTAAAATACGGGAACCAGGATTACGCGGCGGAGATAAACAGACTGGAGAACACCTGCAAAACATACGCTTATGAGCGGCGGACGCTTCTCCGCGGCGGCAAAAACTATCCGTACCCGGCATATGTCGCCATAGACGGGAGTGACTATACCCTTGAATACGCAATGCTCACCGGAAACAACAGGATCGCGTATATCTATCTGTCGTTTATGAGTAACCCCAAAAAGCTCAGAGCGGTGCCTGTGGAATATCTTCCCGCCGACTACGCAACAAAAATGAGTTCTCTGAGGTTTGACGCCTATAATATCTATGTCATCCCGCAGGTGTCCAACGATGAAGCACATGCTTATGATTACTCGCGCAATTCTCTTGAAACCGTAGAGGACTGGCATGTGGTCAGCATCAATGAGAACGACATGTTTTCGGTATGCACCCTCCATTACCCGGACCGCAGCGAGCGCGTGAACTATTGCGTACACCGCCGCGGTGATATGAAAAGCGATAAGGACATTATCGTGAATGGTGACTGCATTCCCGAAGCGCACGGAAAGCAGTTCGTCGCCGCAAGGCTCGACGGGAACAGGGTCATTTTGACCTGCTCGGACGACAGCGGAGAAAAAGAATATTTTTACAAGATAAAATAAAGCAATGGGTTTATTCCGTTCCGGTGTTCGTCTGGATTTGTACGGTGTTGAGTTCGTTCTGATAAATCACTCCGCGCTCTTTTGAAAAATAGTCAATGGTCAGAGCCGTGAGGGCAATGAGTATCAACACCAATGCAGATGCCCTCAGAGACGGTCTGGAGCAGAAAGCAAACAGTCCGACGCCGATCACCATCATCACAGAGGAAACAATGATCGTCTGGGGATATATTTTCATGAACTCATCGACCCGCGCTTTTTCGCTTTCAAGGAACTCCTGCTGCGATTCACTGTACTGCTGTTCAAACTGTTCTCTCCGGTTGTAGTTGTTGACAGCCAACCCGACTCCCAATCCGATCAGCAGTATTGCCGCCGCAAGCAGGGGAAGAATCATGGCGCGTGCGGATTCTGACGTACCGAAACGCCAGCAAAGAATACTCAGGATGAGAATCACAACGCCTGTAACGACGATGGCTATATCCTCGTGTATTTCGCCTGTGAGCCACTTGTTGGTATATTCAATCAATTCCATTCTCGTTTTTTCCTCCGTCATATTTTTAATTTCAAAAGTTTTGTTTTCCATTTAGTTATATTCCCTCCACCATCGTTCGTGATAGTTTTCGCATTTGTCAAGCACCATCGTCTCGCATAACTTCGGAGAAATGACCTGAATGCCTTTTTCTTCACAGCCCAGCGTCACTCTTTCGGGAGAATCGTCCCAGCCGTGACCTGAAAGAACAAACGCGCCCCAATGAATCGGCATGACCGTCTTCGCGCCAAGTGTTTCGGCAGCCATTACGCTTTCCTCGGGGAACATATGCCAATAGTGCCAGTTGATATTGTACTGACCGCTGTCGGGCATGAACAGATCAAAGTCCCCGAAACGCCTGTGTATCTCCTCAAAGTGTCCTCCGTAACCCGTGTCGCTGCTTTCAAGAATCTGATGGTGATCGTCCTTGAGTACCCATGAGCAGAAAAGCTTGCGCTGCATGGATCTTACACTCAGCCCTAAAGCCTGCGCGGTCTCCTCACGGGAGAATCGCCCTCCCGGAATCGCTGTGAAAAGCGTTCGGCGCAGCGGGTCAATAAATGACTTTTCCTTGGAAAGTTCATCCAGCCTGCGTTTCAGTTCGGGTTCAAGATAGGAAATCATAATATTATTCTGTGTCACGAACGGCAGAGTAACGTCATTCCGGCTGAACACAAGAAGATTGCTCTCGGATGGTTCAGGGGGGATGCCGATAAAGCCTATCATATCCTCGGAATACGGAAAAGAACCGGCCATTTTCAGGGAGACGATGTTTTTGCCTGTGCCTGTCCGTATAAGGCTTATGAGAATCATCTGTTCATTGAGCAGGGAGAATCTCGACATACCGGCATCGGGCAGATCATGGGAAAGGCGTATTTCTTCGGTGCTTTCTGTCATGCTGCAATCGATTATCAGAGGACATACGATCCTTTTGTATTATAAAAGACAGCATATCATAAGGATATCAACCGAACAGCCACATATATGCCGTTGAAGAGAATGATTTCATTCATGAGGAGATTGCAGGAAATAATTAAAGTGACTCACTGCTTAAAACAGCAGCGTATCCACTTTCTCCAGTAATTGCAGAAGTTCACTTTTCCATAATCTGCATTCAAGCTTACCCGTTTCTGTTTCATACTCCCTGTGTCGAATGGAACGGCTGAGAAGTCGGGTATAGCTTACAATACGTATTTTTTCTTCCGCATTGCGTAATGCAGCTTCATCGTCTGTTTCCAGATATGCTGTCAGTGTTTTAGCCCAGAAGGTTTTTGCCGTTTCAAAATCATAGCCCTGGAACCTTCTGATGTGTTCGTGATCCCATTCGGAAAAACCTATCAGAGAATTATAGACAGACGCCAGTTCAAACACGGGATTTCCTACAGCAAGCGTATCCATATCGATCAGCAGCACTTCATCATTTTGCAGTTCAATGTTTTTGGTATGATAATCTCCATGAAGCAAATGATTATCGTAAGGAACCGCCTGCACAAGACTCTCCAGTTTTTCTGCCGCTTCTGAAGGAAGGCAGCTTTCCATGGTGGACACCCAGTACAGTACCGTTTCCTTTATATCCCTGAGCTTTCCTTTTGGAACGACCGTGCTGTGGATTTTTTTAAGAAGATGAACAAATTCATCCACACACCAATCCAGCTTCTCAGGCTCGTCTATCAGTATTTTTGTGAAGGAGCGTGCGTTGAGCAGTTCAAATACAGAACCGTAGCTGTTTCCGACCTTTACCACATCATAGGAAATGGCGGTGGGAATACCCAGTATCAACGCCAGCTTTGCCATCTCGCGTTCATGCTGAATCTCGGCAAGGGAGTCGGCATTGTTGTAAACCTTTACCACCGTATCCTGATCGATGCGGTAAATGGTGCCGTTTGCTCCACGTCCGATTTCCTCACAGCCGTCAACGGAAACCATCCTGTATGCTTTTTCTACATGCATCATTTCGGTGAATCCGGTCATTTCCAGTATTTCGTACACAGTGGAATTGACCCCTGTAATGGAAAGATCAGGATGTTTTTGTTTCAGCCGCAGTAAAACACGCAATCCTGCGCTGGAAATATATTCCAGTTTCTGCGCGTCAATTTCGACTGGAATGTCGTCCTTTCCCATCATTTTTGTTTGGATTTGGTTTTCGACTTTCGACGCGTTGCCGGAGTCAACACGTCCTTCCAAAGAAATCACAACAGGTGAATGTTTCATTTTGTATTCTCATCCTTTATTATTTTGTTACGCCGTCGCCGTAGATTGTTTTCCAGTCGTTTTTCATGGAAATCTTTAAATCACTGTTTCAGGATATTTCTATGAAAAACTGACTATCTGTTCCATTTTTTCCATGTCATATAGCCTTCGGTAATACTGGCCCATGAATAAGCGCTCATATATTCGCCTCTGAATGCGTTGACAGCGTCAGTGTCTCCCTGAAAGAACAAATAAGAGTCGCAGGAGAATTTTGAGGGAATGATTCTCATCGTTCCGTTTTTCAATTCAAAAATATCTTCAATGCCGTATTGTTTCAAAGTATCCCTCATAGCGCGGATTACACCGTCAAATTGCTTTTGCATCGGGCGATCATAAATGCGGTCCTCCCACAAGGTTGCAAATGCCTCCGCTCTCGTTACGCTGCTTCCCTGTTTGTCTATCAGATAGGCAATCAGCTCCTTGCAACGCGCCATTTTGAATGTAACAAGTTTATCGTCCACGAAAACATCGAAGTTGCCAAAGGTTTGTACTACCACACGCTTTGAAGACTTGATCGGTCTGGAGGAGGCTACATAGGCTATTTCCTCAGCCAATCTTTCCTTTGTCATCGGTTTTAACAAATAACCCGACGCATGAACATTGAAAGCGTCCAGCGCGTATTGTGAATATCCTGTCAGGAAAATGACGGACACCTCGGGACGGAGCGTCTTTATTTTCGCAGCCAGCTCAATGCCGTTCATAGAGGGCATATCAATATCCAGAAGCGCCAGATCCGTCGGATGCTTTTTTAGCCATGTCAGCGCGTCATCGGGATTACTGAATCCTATCGCTTCATCAATCTGCGGCAGTTCAAGACACGTAGCAACAGCATCTTCGACCAGCAATTCTTCATCGTCCACGCATATGATTTTCATAGTTTCCCTCATTTGTGAATATTATTTAAATCAATTATTCAATCGGAATATGGATGGTAACGGTCGTTCCGATCCCTATTTGACTGTCAATCATCAGAGTACCTTTGCACATGGATTCGATCCGTTCCCGTACATTCCTGATGCCGATATGGTTGCCGCCGTCTGTTTCCACTTCATTTACGTCAAATCCCTGCCCGTTATCTTGTATGCAAATCTCATGATAGTTCATGTCCCGTTTCACAATTACACGAACGATACCCTCTTTACGGATACGGACGCCATGACGGATGGCGTTCTCCACCATAGGCTGAATTGTCAGAGGCGGGAGAGAAAAATCACTGTCGCTTATGTCGTATTCCACTTTTATATTACTGAACCGAACCATTTCAATGTCGGTGTAAATCTGTGTGTGTTCCAGTTCGGTCTGAACCGGAATCTTTTCGGTCATCCCCATGGAATCCAGATTCTGCCGCAGATAAACACCGAATTTTGTTGCCATATCCGCCGCCTTGTCCGGGTCTTTGCGACACAGCACCTTAATGGTGGAGATGGTATTGTAGATGAAATGCGGCTGAATCTGTGTCATCATAATCTGAATGCGCTGCGCTTCCATCAGTGATTGTTCATGCTCCCTCACAAGATGCAGGTGGAGCCAGAGATAATAAAAAAGGCTGCTGGTCACAATGACCATTGTAAGGAATGATATGATAAGCTGGTTTCCGATCATTGAGTCCGTGATGACAGCCGCTATGATAAAAAGTAGATTAAGCAGGGGGATACATTCTTCCAGTTTCTTTTCGTGTCGGAATCTTTTTACGGTAATCACAAAAAGGTACACCAGCAGAACGCCGCTGATCATATGACAACTATATCCAAGCGAACCTCTGATAAAGGCATTGTTCCTGTCAATGACAAAGCATATGTTTGAAAAAAAAGCCGTAAAATGAATCATTGTATTCAGTGCGACCAAAAGCCACATCCATCGTTTTCTTCCTATATACCCAACGATATCGAAAAACAGTACGATAATAATGGGGCGAATGCTGTATCCGATGATGGCTATCACGGTTCGTGCAAACGGCATGTATGCATAGAATTCCATTTCATAATCAACCACATTCTGGAAAATCAGCAGACATGTCAAGGTCACGATCATCAGCATAGCCTTTCTTTGCACTTTTTGAAGATAACTATCAATCATTACAGCAAAGGCCAGACCGATCAACTGAAGAAGCAGCGCAATAATCAGTAAGATATCTGTCGGAATAGATGTTCTTACCATGCTGTCACACTCTTTTCCGAATAATTGGGTTGGGCATAAATATCCCACTAAATTATATCATGATTTGTCCAATAAATGTGCTATATGTTTTTCGTTAAATTCACAGTTTTTTGACAATAATTTTGTATATCTTTCCGAGAGTCGCTAACAGTTCGTCATGCCTTCCAATCCGTTGACCGTCACCTTCACAAATTCGCGGATGATCACCATACGCCTGAAGTGTATAGGCCATGAACATTGCGGTTCGGCATTCAGTTTCAGCTTGGTATCGTCTGTGTGTTGTCCGGAAATGGTGCCCTCTTTCCACGCGACAGAATTCTTCATGTCAATCACATCGGCAAGCAGTGAATCATTGTCGCTGAGTTGGCTGAATTTTACGGAATACAACTCCCATACCTGCTTTCCCTCGTCGGCGTTGTTTTCATCGGAGAAAAAGGGAAGTTGAGCCGTAAAAACGGGAGCGTGTTTCGGAGATTAATCAAAATATGATTGATAATCTGACGGAATGGTGCTATGATAAAGAGGTCGAACAGATGTATAACAACAAGACAATCAAGTTTCCGCACTAACAATACAAAAGTAAAACCGGCTCTATGCTGGACATTTCCTGGACACGGATGAGTACAGTAATATTGAAACAGGCTGAAATGAAAATTGACTGTATCGGAATGAAAAAAGCTTTAAATAATTCAGATGAATACTATTCTGACTGTGAGGAATGTGACATTTTATGAACAGAATAAAAAAAGTTTTCCGCATGCGATTTCAGATGGCGGTGAATATCATTGGCGCGATCGTTGCTTTGATGACGGTGTTCGGAATCATTGTCAGTATCATCGGATATGTGAGTTTTACGGACGCCTTTAAAAAGGAATATGCCACCTCCACCTATCACATGGCGGATACAGCTACAGCGCTGGTCAACGGAGACAATCTTGCGGTTTATCTCGAAGGGGAAGAAGAGGAAGAGTATCTGCTGACAAAACAGCACATCGATACCTACTGCGAAAAGATGAGCGTTTCGCTCATTTATGTCATTATGGTCGATACAAGCGATTACGGAAGATTCGTGTCTGTCTTCAATGCAGTAGACAATACGGTTGACAATTCATCCTATATTCCGTGGGAACTCGGACACAAGCGCGACACCACCAACGATGAATACCGGCAAAAATATAAGGCCATCTATCAAAAAGAATCCGTGTATGAAACGGTTTACCGTATCAACCTGAAAGACGGGCACCACCCTCACATTACCACGCTGGTTCCTGTAAAGAATTCCGAGGGAGATGTGGTTGCTGTTCTTTGCCTGGAGCGTCCGATGAGTGAACTGAAAAACGCACGGCAGCCGTATCTCATCAAAATCGCTGTTTCCACTTTTATCCTGGCTTTACTGGCCGCTGTGTCTGCGGCATTCTATATCCATAAGCAATTCGTTTCTCCCATCAAAAGCGTATCGGAAGAAGCAACACGATTCGCAAGGGAGAGTACCAAGGGCGTTCCGTTGGGTCAGCTGAGCAGGATCGAAGAGATTTCCGGTCTGGCGGCTTCCATTGACAAAATGGAAGCCGATATGGAGGAGTACATGGCGCATCTTACTACACTGACGGCGGAAAAGGAGCGAATCAGCACGGAACTCGGACTTGCGACCCGTATTCAGGCTGATATGCTTCCGAGCGTATTTCCTCCGTTCCCTGATCGAAGTGAATTTGACATTTTCGCGTCCATGACCCCGGCAAAAGAGGTAGGCGGAGATTTTTACGATTTTTTCCTCATCGACGAAAATCATCTCGGGATCGTGATGGCGGACGTATCCGGCAAGGGCGTTCCTGCCGCGCTGTTTATGATGGCGTCTATGATTCTGACTCACACGGAGGCGATGAGGGGAGGCTCTCCCGCAGAGGTTCTCACAGCCGTAAACGACATGATTTGCAAGAACAACCGCGAGGAAATGTTTGTCACGGTCTGGTTCGGTATCCTTGCGATCGACTCAGGCGTTCTCACGGCGGCTAACGCGGGACATGAATATCCCGCAATCAAATCACCCGACGGACCCTTCGAACTGTACAAGGATAAGCACGGATTTGTCATCGGCGGTATGAGTGGTTTGAAGTATAAGCAGTATGAAATCAAGCTGCTTCCGGGGAGCAAGTTGTTCCTTTACACTGACGGTGTGCCGGAAGCAACCAACGCGGATCATGCGCTTTTCGGTACCCAGCGGATGATTGACGCGCTCAACTCGGACAGGGACGGTTCTCCGCAAGCGGTTCTGCAGGCGGTCAACGGCGCTGTAAGTGATTTCATTCAGGACAGCCCTCAGTTTGACGATCTTACAATGCTTTGCCTGCTTTACAGAGGGAACGCCATCAACAGAAAACAAGCCGAAATAGAAATAACGCTGCCCGCTGCCGTAGACAGCATTGCGCAGGCGACACAATCCGTTGATCATCTGCTGGAAACAGTGAATTGCCCCATCAAAGCGCAAACGCAGATCAACGTGGCAATTGATGAAATACTCAGCAATATTGCTTACTATGCCTACGGAAGTGAAAGCGGAAGCATGACAATCCGCGCCGAAGCGAGTCAAAACCCGAATGGAATCATTCTTACCTTCATCGACGGGGGAATGCCCTACAATCCATTGGAAAAGGATGATCCTGATGTAAGGCTGTCTGCCGATGAAAGAAAAATCGGTGGACTTGGAATATACATCGTGAAAAAGACGATGGACGATGTTTCATATCAATACAAAAACGGGCAAAACATTCTGACCGTTTCCAAGTATTTTTAATCTTAAATATCCTCCGGAGGAAATTCATTATGACGATTGAATAATGCCTATTAAATCATATCTTCTCTCAGTATGAAAAAGCCCGGGACAGACTAAACCGCGTCCGAAGCGCAGCCAATCGGTTGACGTTTCGGACGCGGTTGTTTTACGTTCTTGATTTCTGAAGTCCCAAGCAGTATGCGTTTCACAGGGACGGCATTTTTTTATCTATTCCGGGACAACAAGTTCTACCTTCACATAATGTCTGTAGAGGGTCTCCGTTTCGGAGTTCCATGGATTCTGTTGCTCTATAGCCATATTTCCTACATCAAGAATACGGTATTGTGCGTTAAAGTTCATCAGAATTTCCTTCTCCTGGGAGCGAACAACGGCGTCAATGCAAACCGCGCCTAAGCGCTCCATTGCCTCAGGGGATGCGTAGATGATGAACAGCGTATCGCCAAAGCCTGCGGCAATACCGGGATCGGTAGTGGTGCTGATCATGATGGGATCAGTGAAGGTTTTGCCTATGGCATCCACCAGCTGTTGTTGTGTCGGTACAACGTCGGTTCCGGCGGCAGCCATCAGCTGACTGTCATACAGTCCGCTGTAAAGTACCAGCGGTTCTTCTATCTTGCCTCTGCTCAGCTCGGTGAACAGACCATGATCCATCATCAGGTAGGTTTGTTCGAAATCGTCGCCGAAAATCGTTGCAGCCTTCGCCCACATATTCGGATCGCGGTTCTGAACAGCGGTCATGGGAATGAAGTGAGAGACGATTTCGCCCTTGTAGCGATAAATATAAGGAATGGTTTCAAGACGCAATGGAATTCCCTGCGCCTCGTTGTAAGCGAGATATTTGTCGCACCAAGCATCAAACTCATCATTTTTGATTTCTCGGAAGTTTGCGTAATTCTCTTCTCTGAACAGATTTTTGTCTCCGGCCACCGAGCCCACTTCCAGCGTAACTTCTGTATCTCCGGAATCGTCAGATGATTCGTCATCCTGCTCGGAGTTGCCGAAAGCGGCAGGATCGACTTCGACCTCTTCAGGTATAGTCATATTTTCAACTTGAGTGCTCTGAAATGCATAGGCGTTTATATGTTTCAAAGAAGAAGGGAGAGTGACGGTAGTCAGACTGGTTTCCGCAATCGCATAGGAGGCGATTGTCTCCACGCCGTCAGGAACGGTGAATTCTGTCTGAGGATCTTCGGAGTAGGGATCAGCGGGGAAGAACGCGACGAGGGTCTTGCCGTCCGCGGTGTAGAGTGAGCCGTCGATGAGTTGATAGTTTCTGTTTTCTTCCGAAAGCGTTATGTGTCCGTGGAAGGGGTAGAAAGCACCCGGCTCGATCATTTTTACAGAAGCGGGTATTTCGATGTCAGAGATTCCGGAACTGCTGAAAGCTCCTTTTTCAATGCGGGTGGCGCCATCCTGAACAGAGAAGCCTGAAAGCCCATAGCAACCCGAAAGAATGCCGGTTGGGATGATTTTTGCATTGAAGAAAAGGGAATTGAGCTTGGAACAATCGTTAAAAGCATAAGCTCCAAGAGCAGTCAGCGGTTCGCTGAAATACAGGCTTTCAATTTTTTCACAGCCAGAGAACGCGCGTTTGCCAATGGATGTGATTTTGGGGGGCAGAACCGGATTGGTAAGGGAAGAACATCCGTAGAATACCCGGTCAGGCAGTGAGGTGATATGGTCACAGGACATGCGGACGCTGGTAAGGACCTCACATCCGGCAAACGCAAAATCACCCAGTTCCTTCAGCGTCCCCGGTAGTTCCAGCTGAACCAGCGAGTCACAGCACAAGAACGCACCCTTGCCTATGGATTCTATTCCGTCCTGCATGTCGGCAAGAGTCAGGCATCCGCAGCCGGAAAAGGCACCGTCGCCGATGGATAGCAAAGAATCGGGAAGGTATATTTTTTTCAGCAAGGAACAGCACTCGAAGGCATAGTTGCCGATATGTCTGACTCCTTCCGGAACGCGGACGGTTTGCAGGCACAGCAGACCGGCAAAGGCACTGTCTCCGATTGCGGAAACGGGCTTTCCCCCGATGGAAGCAGGGATTACCAACTTGCTTTCTGAGCCGTTATAGCCTGTCAGCGTGATGGTTCCGTCCTTGTTTTCAAGATAGCGATAATTGGTGACGTTTTTTGTTTGTACGCCGGAAAATTCAGCCTTGATAACATATTCTTTCCCGTCAATCCTGATGGATTTTTTCGCGGAAATGCTGATGTGGTCTGTGTTGGCGCTATCTGTTTTCAACGCAGGGGTGTCGCTTTTCTCTGACTTCGCGCCATAAACATCTATCGGAGCAAGACCGAAGCCAATCGCAAGAAACAGCAAAAGACAGATAGCTCTTTTTGAAATATTCTTGTGTTTCCTGAAAGCGATCAGTGCCAACCCTGCGATGACCAGAATATGAAAAACTACAAGTACAATTGTCTTAACAGACATCCCGTCTGTTTTATCAGGAAGATTTTCATCTGTCTTTTTTTCCTGATCGCTTGAAGAGAGTGTACCGGACTTTTGTGTGGGCAATGTCGGGTCCGAAGGATCAATCTGTTCTGGATCATCGGGACTCAACGGATCATCGGGACTCAACGGATCATCGGGACTCAACGGATCATCGGGACTCAACGGATCATCGGGATTCAAAGGTTCGTCAGGAGCTAACGGATCGTCAGAATCAGTCGTCTTGGTCGGTTGAGTTCTCTTTGCCGGTTGAGTAGTTTTGGTTGGTGGAGTGCTCTTTGTAGGCTGAGTTCCCATTGTCGGTTCAGTTGCTTTGGTGGACTTGGTTGCCTTGGTGGTTTCAGTCGCTTTGGTAGACTCGGTTGCCTTGGTCACTTGAGTCGCTTTGGTGGATTCAGTTGCCTTGGTCGGCTCGATCGGAGCTGTCCTCATTGCTTTAACCGAAGTATGATATGTATCGCCGGGCTTCAGAATGAGTCCCGAATTGCTCAAGTCTCCCGAAACAAGGCTGAGTTCCTCGGGCAGTTGAACTGTCACTGCGGCGTCACTGACGATATAGTCGTTATTATTCTTTAGCGTAATAGAAACATTTATTTCATTTCCTGACTCATAACGGTCTTTGTCAGTTTCAACGGAAAAACTGATGCCGTGTTGAAACGAAGTAATATGATCGGAAACTGTCGGAATTATATCAGGGTTATCCTGACCTTTTGCCATCGTGACAATATCACTACCCGAAACAGAGTTAACAGCAAATACTGCTGATTGCGGAATCATCCCAAACAACATCAGCAGGATCAGGAAGGAACTCAGGATCTTTGCATTCGTTTTCATTCAGATTTCCTCCTACAATAAAATTTGATTGGCTCAATTTATCGTTTTATAGTATGTCACTCTCTGGGCGAAATTATGTCTGTCGTAGATACATCTGAACAAGGTTTTCAATGACGATTCCAAAGGCTTTTCGCAGTTTGTGATGATGATCAGGGCAAACAGTACCCATGCCTCCAGATTCACGGCGATGTCATGAAAGGAATTGTTCGCGGGAACCAGCAGAGCCATCAGTCCGGTAAAGACTCCTGTACCCACTGCAAAAATAATGACATTCGTCCATGTCATTTTTAGGCCGCCAAATAGCCTGCTGAGGTATCCGTACACTTTGCTTGATCGGGTTTCGGATGATTGATGCTTCATAAGTATCGTCTCCTTGTATAGCTATTGAAATTGTTACCATGATGCTGTCAACGTATTGAAAGCCAGGTACCTTGAAATTATTTATGGTGATTTTGATAGAATGTCCTTCTACTGATCACAGCAGCATATCCCATAGCTGATAATATCATCAATGCAATGCAAAGCGGAAGCATCATTCCGTTTTCACCCGTTCCGGGTGTGGGCTCATCCGGCTTGCTGCCCGGCGGTTCATCCTTCTCGGGGTCGCTGCCGGGAGGATCCTCCTTTTCCGGGTCGCTGCCCGGCGGATCGTCGTCCGGATTGCTGCTCGGCGGGTCGTCGGGCGGGTCTTCGTCCTCCGGCGGAATCCGGTCTCTCCGCCAGATCGCCGTAAAGGTATGATCTTCGGTAACACGGTATTTTTCGCCGGGATAATAATTCGAGCCTTGCCAGTAGCAGAAAGCATAGTATTCTCTTTCGGGGGCATTGTGGATGTCTATGATTTCCCCGTAGGAATGTGTTTCCACAATATCGTCGGTCTTGCCCTGATACTGACCTCCGTTGAGTTGATAGGTAATGGTGAAGGTCTTGTCCGGCGTGTGGATATTGGTGACGGTAAAGCCTCTTTCCGCGTCGCCGCTGTAGATGACGGAATAGGTCGTTTTTGTGTCTGCGCCTGTGATGACCTCTGTCATTTCTTCCTCAACGGTATACTCGATTGTGTTGCCGTCCTTTTCAATGTCAAGTCCGGTGAAGGAGCCTTTCCATCCGTTGGACTCGGAGAGTGTGAGAACCTTTTCGGTGTTCTCTCCGTCCGCGAGCAGTCTGATTATTACAGAATCGGGACGTATGCCGTCGAGATTGTCGCTGTCGTTCCACACCTTTGTGACGTTGACCTGTGTCTGTCCGGGTGTGTAGGTGTTGGTCACATTGTACCCGTCCACTTCGGAAGTGTAATCCGGCACGGCGTCCTCACTGATAGTGTATTCAATTGTTTTGCCCTTGTTTCTGATCGGCAGATCTCTGAATTTCCATTTCCAGCCGTCCGACTCGGTGACTGTCCTGAAAGCCACTTCGCTGCCGTCCGCCTTGAGCCGTATCACGATGCTTGCAGGGCGTTTGCCGTGGAGGTTGTTCTCGTCAGCCCAAGTCTTTTCGCCTTCAATATCCTGCATGTTGATGCACGTGTTGGTGACGTTGAAGCCTTTCGCTTCCGACCGGTAGCCCTCAACGGGATCCTCGGTGACGGTGTATACGATCTCGTTCTGCGTCCCTTCCCGATATTTGGGAAGTCCGGCGAATGTCCACTTCCAGCCGCTGTCCTTGGAAACCGTCTGCACGTCCTTCTTCACGCCGTCCGCAAACAGTGTGATCCTGATGGTGGACGGGCGTGTGAGCTGCGCGTTGTTGCCGTCCTCCCATGTCTTCTGACCTGAGACTGTGACCCACTTCGCGCCGGTTTTCTTGTTGGTGATGTCATAGCCTTCATAGCTTGCGGTGTAGCCGTCCGGCACTTCCTCCTCGACGATATACTCTCCCGCGAAGTTTTCCTCCTTCACGGCTTCGTCGTTTTTATCGATCGCAAGCGTCCAGACCCAGTCGTCGTCTTTTTTGACGGTGACGGGAGAACCGATGACCTCCCGCTTGCTGTCGTCCTTCTGCTTGGCGTACACATGAACCACAACCGATTCAGGGCGTTGGGGGTCGTTTTCGCCGTCGTCGTCCCAGATCTTGGTGCCTCCGACCGCGTCCTTCGGGTCAATGGAAATCCATGTGTTGATGACGTTGCACGTCAGCTCCCAATCCTCGTCAAGCACGGGTATCTTGTACGCCTTGCCGAACACGCTGACATACCTCGGTTCAAACGGCTGTATCATGCCCGGCAGTTCGTAGCCTGTGATCACCAGCGCCGCGTCGCCCATCAGACCCGTCACCAGCTCCGCGCCGAGATACGCCCGCTCCTTCCCCAGTATACTGTACTTTCTCACGCCGAATTTGACGCGGTAGGAGATGAGAATGTTGTCTTTTTTCTTGGCAAGCCCGATGGCAGCGCCAAAACTCAATTTGCTCTCGATGTCGTATCCGGTGAGGGTTTTGACGGTCTTGAGCGCTTCCTTCAGACTCTTCACGCTGTCGCCGGCAAGGTCAAGCGGCGTCAGTGCGTCGCCGTAAAGCACGTCCATCACGGGAATGTACGGGACGCCGTTATCCGCGTCCTTGTCTCTCCAGAGAAGCATCAGATAGACGCTTTTCGGCTTTTTCGCATCGCCGAACATAAGCCACCGCTTGTAGATCGAAATGTCCAGCACGGCAATATTGGTGATGGTGGTGCAATTCCCCTGGGTATCGTACTTGACATAGTATTTGGTATTGTGGGAGCCGTTCGCGTCACTGACCTTATAGACGACGGTCGGTTCGGGACGCTTTACGTCCACGCCTAACAGCTTGCTCAGACCGTCCCACGACCAGTCAACCTCCCAGTACTTCTTCCAGTCCTTTAATTTATCCAACGCCGTTTTGATCTGCACCGAGTCGAGATCGGTGTCGATGTGGACAGTCTGGCCCTTGCTGTTGATCTCACGGATGCGGTAATGCTTTTCGCCGTCCGGCACCGCCGAGAAATTGCCTGACCAGTTGTTGTCTGCGCTCAGAACCAGTTCCTCCACCTTTTCCCATTTGAATTCATAGTCGTTTCGCACCTGAAGCTGCACTTTCACATATTCCGGCTTGTCCGAACCCAGCAGGTCGATTTCCCATTCTTTTTTGACCGAGTAGTAGGTTGTGTTCCTTTCGTTGGTGATGACGGTTTTCCTGCCGCTGACCGCATAGCCCGGAAGGAAAGCCGATTCGCCCGCGGCAGCGTCGAAAAAGTACAGCGTCGAGGAAGTGTCGCACAGCGCGTCGTCATCCCTCCTGGCAAAGCAGATATAGCCTCTCGAGTCGATCTCGCGCACGCGGTAGTCCGACGGCTCATATTCGCCACCGCTGTTCGCCGGCAATTCAATATATAATCTGCCTTTGTAGCCGTCGGCGCGTGTCACCTGTATTTCGCTTTTTTTGACCCACTTGACGCCTTGGTCGGTGTACTCCTTCTTTTGCAGCGCCACCGTCACGCTGTCGGGAATTTCATCCGACTGCGCGCCGTTCCATTTGATCTCCACATCCAGCGGAATGCCGACCTTGCCGTAGATGGTGACGGAATCGGTGTGTACAGGTTGGTTGAAATCGAATTCCTCCGTCATGTCCGCGTCGCTGTACCAGCCTATGATTTCGCCGTCCGCGATGACAACGGCGGGAACGGTGAGTGCCGCGCCGCAGATGACGGTTTCCTTCCATGTCTGCCCCGAAGACGGCAGAATATAGGTCACCTCACAGTCGCCCGGTTCGATCTTGGCATAGGCGTTGTTTTTGGAAACCTCCTGCTTTTCCTCGATCTTCGCGGAACTGGTTCCCTGCACAACCGTCTGGTTGATCACCTGTCCGCTGCCGTCGAGCTGCCCGTATGTCACTTTGGCATAATCGTAGATGGCGAGAGTCTCCTCGCGGCTGTCGGAATCGGTTTTGCCCCAGCCGATGGCGCTCGCGTCATTGGAGCCGGATCTCGCCACGACAATGCCGCCGCTGATGTTGACATTGCCGCCTTTGTGATTGCCGGAACCCGCGCCGATACCCGCGCCGCTGTACGTATGGGAGAAGGTGAAGTCGAGGAAGATATCGGCGATCAGGCTGTAAAAGTGTTCGTCGCTGGTGTCAAAGGGGGAGTTTCCGCCAGAAATGCCGTACTGCTGTATCCAGCTCCAGTCGGTCGAACCGCCGATGGCCTCGACATAGCCGCCTTTGATTTCAATGCTGCCGCCGGAGAGCTTGTTGCCGCCGCCGATACCAGCGCCAGCCTGCGCGGAAACGGCAAACACCGCGCCGTTGCTGATGGTAATGTCGGAGCCGCGATCGTTGATTTCTCCGTCAGGTGAAAAATAGTCGTTGATACCCACGCCGGAACCGCCGCTGCCGATGCCCGCGCCGTAAATCGACGCGGACGTGACGACGGTATTCGTGCCCGAAATGACAATTCTTCCGCCCGAATACCCGCTGTTTCCGTCGGAACCGCCGCCGATGCCCGCGCCGTAGCCGAAGCTCCTGGCGTTCACCGTGCCGCCGGAAACGATAATGCCTCCGAGGTTGCCGCTTCTCGAGCCTGCTCCGATGGCGGCGGAATGGTTGTCATTGTCATAGGTATGACCGCCTGAACGGTATGTTTTCGCATTGACGGCTGTCACTTCTCCGCCCGAAATGGTGATTTTTCCGTTGGACTGGTTGCTGCCGCCGCCGATGCCGGCCCCAAGGTGACCGCCCTCGGCGTAAACCTTGCCGCCCGTGATCGTGACAGTGCCGCCGTCTGTGCCGTTTTCGTTGTCCAAACCGGCGCCGCCGCCGCCGATACCGGCGCCGCTTCTTCTGAACCTGCTGCTGACGTCGCCCGATTCGGTTTTCCGAGAAATGCCGCCGCAGGCTTTTACGCTGCCGCCGTTGATCGTCACGCTGCCGCCGATGCCGTTTCTGCCGCCGCCGATGCCCGCGCCGCCGCCGAAGGCGTTCACGGTACCGCCGTTGATGATGACCGCGCCGCAGGATTCACCGTCCGCGCCGCCAATGCCGGCGCAGAACGTGAACTGATCCTCCGTGTCGCTGCCCTTGTCCGGTCCCGCGCTCGCCCATACTTTGCCGCTGTTGACGACAAGCGTGCTGCCGTAGCCGCAGTTGATCGCCGCGCAGTTGGTCATGGTGGAGTATACGCGCAGCTCGTCGGTCTGATTGGGCTGTCCCCAGATTGTCAGCCTGTTGCCGGGAATGATGCGGATGCCGTTGGTGATTTTGAGATGGCTGCTGCCGTCCAGCAGAATCAGGTTCACATCACCGCTCACGTTGATGTTGCTGTCGATGGTGCCGCCCTCCGAAACTTACCAGCCGTCCGCTCCGTTGGATGCAACCAGTTCCCCCTCCAGAAACGCGGCTTTGGGACAGGTCAGTATCTCGCCGTTGGCTGCAAGGTATTTCACGTTGGCGTTGACGCACTTCACGGAGTAAACCATATAGGTGGTCATACTGTTCTGATAAAGGCTCTGCACCTCTTCATCGGTACATTCATGGAAATCCGCTTCATAGTGCATCCACTGCGACTCGCCCCCGGGATATTCCTCGGTCGGGACTTTGGAATTGTAGTAGCCTTCGATGGTGATTTTCGTCGGTTCCACATCGGTTGTGAAGACAAGCTGCCTGGTGGAATACGCCGTTTCTTCGGGCTGAAGATCATCGAAATGCTTCTCCAGCAGTATGTTGCCGTCCGCGTCGAACACCGTCAGCGCCAGATCGGAATACTCCGAGGGTATGTAATTTCCTTCCTCGTCGGTTCCCTCGTAATGGAGCTGCGGCGTCGCGTGGATGATGTATTTGCTTTTGACGAAGCCGTCATCCGCCAGTGCAATCAGAAGCGGAATCAGGCACAGAAGAATGAATGTCGCCGTCATCGTCGCGGCTGCTTTGATCGGATGGTGCCTGAAAAAAACGGATTTTTTGATAGTTTTCATAAATCAGCCTCCCTAAGACAGTCAGGGCAGTTCAATAAGAGGGAATCCCTGCAATGTATCTATTGAATCTATTATATCATGACTTCAAGAAAAATAATAGTGCATGCTGTCCAGCAATTGTCCAACAAAAGCCGAATATGTTGAACAAATTTTTTATTCAATTGTTGTGATAAATTACAAATTCATATGCAAACACAAACATCTACGAAGCTGGAAAGGAAGAGGAGAAGTTCCTGCTCCGTGAGAGGAGGAAAACTGAAAAAATCAGCCTTGCAGAATGAATCAGACATTTCCATGATCCGGCAGCAAACGTGTCATGCATTGCCGTGAATCGGCAGCGGTCATTTCACATACAGATGCATGTCCGACACACCGTCGCTTCCGGCAAAGGGCTGGGTACATGCCGGGTCGGTAAAGGATGCGACTGCTTCGCCGCCTTTGTAGACACTGAATGCAGTGTGCCGCGGTATGGTACATTGACGCGTGACTTCATTCTCTGCGCCGGGAGAGTAGGTGACGGTGATAGTGCGCACAGTCTCCCCGGCGTGGAAGTAATCATGCAATGGGCTGTCCTCCCATGCGTAATCAAAGGCTTCGTCATAGGTGTAGGTTTCCTGGACCAGCAGATGCTCCTTACCGTCGGCGTCAACGACCCATGCATCGGTGCTCTTCAGGTCGGATGAGGACAGATCGAAGACATACTTGAACCGAAGGCCATTCCTTCTTCATAGTCGTAGCCTCCGGACGGAAAGTAGATGTTTTCAAACGTATTTTTGAGTGCGTCAGCGTCTTTAAGCTCTGTGTATGCGATGAAGCTGCCGTCCTTTTCCTCGGTGTCGTACAGGGTTTCCTCACCTAATGGCTTTGCGCTGAATTCGGAGTATTCGCCTTCAAACCACTCCCGGTAGGTGTCGTCGGTATCGCAGATGTAGGTGAGGAATCTGCCTTCATGCTCTCCTGCCGTAATCACCGACTGCGTCCGGGAATTCAGATAAGACACCCCAGTGGGGCTGATCAGACAATGCGTGTTCGCGTCGGCGTAGAGATAGTCTGTGGATACCTTCTCGTCATTGAAAAAAAGGTTGGTTTCCAGCAGCGAGGAAGTATGGCGTGTCAGCACCTTTTCAATGTCGTGTCCGTAATACAGTTTTTCAAAGCGCTCTGTGTCTGTCTCGGTATGATTCGAGTCCGACGGTTTCCTGCAGGCAGACAGGGAAAACAGCAGAGAAAGAAGCAGTGCCATGACAATAATCTTTTTTTCATCATGTTGATATTCTCCTTAAAAGAAATTGAAAAACTTCGGCAATGAAACACGGAAAAATTCTGTCTGCCAAGTCCCTGTCGAAATGGACTTTCATTTGCAAAAGGATTATCGCCATTTGATTGCCGAAGTAATTGTTTAGTAAGTCATTTGTAACGCAAAAAAATTAGGAAATACGCGATTATTGGGTGTTTACTTGGATTCTTCAGGCGTCACCCCGTATTCTGTGGCGGTAACGGCTGTCACCTTTCCCTTTTTGACGACGACTTTCCATGTGTATTCCAGGTAGGAATTGCCGACCTTATGACGTACGCCGATTACCTTCTTGCCGTCGGCAACCGGGTCGTAGCGCACGACAAATGTTCCTTCCAGAACGTCAGCGTCGAACAGCTTCACGATCTCGTCCTGCGGGTCAATTGCTTCCCAGTTGTCCTCGTCGTCGCTCTTGACCGGAATCTGGATAACAAAGCCGCCCTCGTCGATAAAAGCGGAAATTCTGGTCGAATCGGTTGTCACCACAGCGGACGATACGTCAGAATCCGATGCTTCGGACTGCTTTTGATTATCGGAACAGCCGGAGAGAACGGGAGTCAGCAACAGTGCGAGAGCCAGACTCAAAGATATTATTTTTTTCATAAAAATCACCTCGCCGGTGCGGTTGCCGGCAAAAAAGAGAAACTAAAAACGAACACCGCTCAAATTTTTCGTTTTTAGATTGACAACTATTCAGTAATACGACGCTTTGATTCAGTCGGTTGTTCTCTCACATTATTTTTTTACTATTTTACATAATAATGTCCAATAAATGTCCAGAATAATGACTTATATCTCGGTTACAATATAGTAATAGTAATTACAGCATTGCAACTTTTCCTTTTGATGAGTGGTGTCAGAGCAACTCACAACGGTAATCCTGCATACTTTCATCAGTAAAATCGTTATTCACGAGAGAGAAAAGAGGTGGTTCAGAAATTTACCGGGATTTTTTGTTTATTTCTACAATTAATTATAACTTTCCCAAATCATCGGACTATAGAAAAGGCCTAAAATCCGTGGATTCCTAAAGAAGGGGAATACATGTAGAGGAACCAGAGGGAAAAATC
>ONID01000023.1 GCA_900317765.1 uncultured Eubacteriales bacterium
CTGCTGAGAAATCATCCGGAGCTGAAGGAAAGTTCCGTGTCTGTCGTCGCCCAGACCACGTTCAATACAGAAATATGGAAAAAATGTTTGGAAATTTTCAAAAAAGACTGTACAAATGCAACTTTATTTGATACAATATGTAGTGCGACACAAAGCAGACAGCAGGAAGCCGCTGAGCTGTCTGAAAAATGTGATTTGATGATCGTCATAGGCGGGCTGAGCAGCTCCAATACCGCGAAGCTGTTTCACATATGTTCCGATCACTGCCGCAGCGTACTTATCCAGACGGCGGAAGATCTGCCCCGTGACGAGGTCAAAGCGGCGCAAAACATTGGTGTTACAGCGGGCGCATCGACGCCGGCTGACATAATTAAGGAGGTCCTATCAACCATGAGCGAAATCCAGAACAACGAAAACTTTGAAGAACTTTTAGAGGAGTCTTTCAAGAATTCAAATATTAACGGAAAGGTAGTCAAGGGTACAGTCGTCGGTATCACTCCGACTGAGGTATATGTTGACGTCGGAAGAAAACAGTCCGGCATTGTCGAGCTTAAAGAACTCACAGATGATCCCAACGCGAAGCCCGAAGACCTTGTCAAGGTTGGCGACGAGCTTGAACTCATCATCCTCAAGACCAACGACCAGGAAGGTTACATCTATCTCTCCAAGAAGATTCTTGAATCAAGAAAGACAATGGACAAGATGATTGCCGCTTCTCCCAAGGTAACCACCAGACGCCGCCGTCGTGACGACGAGGACGATTCCGTGAACGTCAGCGAGACAGTAGAGCAGTCTGTCGAGGACAAGGAGCCTGTGGTTTTTGAGGGCGTTGTCACATCGGTCATCAAGGGCGGCGTGCTCGTCGCATGCGACAGCGTGAATGTCTTCATTCCCGCCTCTCAGTGCATGCTCAAGCCCAAGCAGCAGCTCGACTCCCTTCTGAGACAGAAGGTGCAGTTTGTCATCATCGAGGTCATCAAGGGCGGCAGAGGCAGAGTCATCGGCTCCATCAAGAAGCTCGCCGAGAAGACTTTCTGGGACGAGATCGAGCCCGGCAAGACCTACACCGGCGTTGTCAAGTCCATGACCAGCTACGGCGTATTTGTCAACCTCGGTCCTGTGGACGGCATGATCCACAAGTCTGAGCTTTCCTGGGATAAGATCAAGGATCCCAAGGACGTTCTTTCCATCGGCGACGTCGTCGAGGTCAGAGTCAAGGATGTCAAGAAGGACAAGAAGAACATCTCCCTCGCTTATAAGAAGGCAGAGGACAATCCCTGGGAGATCCTCAAGAACAATTACCCGATCGGCTCGGTCATCGAGGCGAAGGTTGTCGGCACACCCAGCTTCGGCGCGTTTGTCAACATCCTGCCCGGTCTGGACGGTCTGATTCACATCAGCCAGCTCAGCCTTGACAGAGTAGAGAAGCCCACCGATGTTGTCAAGGTAGGCGACGTTGTCACCGCAGCCATCACCAACATCGACTTCGAAAACAAGCATGTCAGCCTTTCCATCAAGGAAGTGCTCAAGGCACAGGCGGAAGCGGCCGCAGCAGTCGATCAGCCTGCAGAAGAAGCAGCCGAGGAAGCAGCTGCTGACGCCGAGTAATTAACCGACGGACCATTCACTGAAACGCATGATCCGCAGATTACACCCAATGATGTAACCTGCGGATTTTATTTTTTCTGGAATTTTTTTCTGGAATAGTGTAACCTTTGCGATATCTGGAGCGTTTTATATATAGGGAGGTTTAGAAAGTGACGGAAGCAGAGGTTTATTATAAGTATAAAAAGAAAGTATACGGACTTGCTCTGACATTGGTAGCCAATGAATTCGACGCAAAAGATATCACATCCAGTGTTTTTGAAAAGTACATAAGATATATCAAGGCGAAAAATACATTCAACAGTGAAGAGCATATGGATAGATGGTTTTCCAGAGTGACGAGAAACGCGGCAGCGGATTATTTCCGCGAGAAAACACGTCAAAATGAAAACGAAATGGAAGAAGACATCAGTGATCTGGAGGAGATTCCCGCGGGAGAAAAAACAAAAGCGGATTTTGTTGTCAGCTTAGAGCGGCGGCTTGCGCATCAGGAAGTGATGCAGCTGCTTAGTCCGAGATACCGTGAAGTGCTGATTCTGTTTTACGATTTCGGTTACAGCATCAGGGAAATAGCAATGCAGCTGAAAGAAAGCGAAGGAACCGTTAAAACCTTATTATACAGAGCTAAAAAGAAATACAAAGAAATCGTTGAAAGTCGGGGTGATAATAATGAATAAGAAAGACAGAGATTGGATCGATCCGGAAATGGAATGGGACGAGCGGGAGATAGTTCCTTTGATTCTGCCGGATGACTTCGACACGCCTCGTGATCTTGATGAACGCATTATCCGGGAGATGGCACAGCTCAGCAAGGAGCTTGACGAAAAGAACAAACAGCGTGAGGAACGCAAAAAGCACGCCTTGCGTTTTATCAGCCGTGTGGCAGCCACAGCTGCGGTTCTTGCAGTCATTGTCATGGTAACGCCCTTGCGGAATTATGTGGTCAGCGCCTCAGACGATGTGAAAAGCTGGATCAAGGACATTTCTTCTGAAAGCAATCAGAACATACAGGATTCAAAATCAGAAAAAAACAACGATCAGACGTTTGAAAATTATTTCATTGTATCTGATAAGGATTTTAAAGGCGGAATAGCGCATGGAGATACACTTTGCATCATTCCGAATGGGGGAGAGAAGGACTCGGTTCCCATCGTGGAGAAACAAAGGAACGTCATCAACAATTCCTGGGGCGAACCCGGAAGAGACTATTTTGACGTGTGGATAACGGATTCCAACAGGATCTGGATTTCGGTCAAACGACGGGTGCAGAAGCACGCCAAATTAAAGGTAAGAATCGTTTACGAAGACGGCACGGAATACAACCGGGAGTGGAACCTTGTCACAAGCTCGCCTTTTGTGCGCTTTTCTTCCGTTACGCCGTCGGGCAACGCCTATGAAAAAGGCTATGTGGGTGAAACATTCACACCGAACTATTATATCGTCGTGCTTGACATGAAGGAGGATGGCAAGGAAGAGGTCAGAACCGTCAATTATCTGAGGGGCAGCAATCGCATCAAATGGTTTTCGACCGACGAGTCCATCGCCACAGTGGACAGCAACGGTTGCATTACCGGGCACCGTCCGGGCTTTACAATGATCAAAGCCGATCCCGGACTGGGCAATATAACGCCGCTGAATATAAAGATCGCCAACAGAAAAGACAATTGATGTGCCGCACAGGCATTTCCGGTCAGTTAGCCGGGAATGTCTGTGCGTTTTTTTATGGGAGAAATGCAACGATTCCGCGGGGAACGGGCTTGACAAAGGCACGGATATGTGTTATACTAATTATACTAAATGAATATTTAGTATAATTGAGGGGAGGAGAAAAAGCCCTATGCGTATGGATTATATGAACGAGTGCCCGTTGATTCTGAAAGAGTATTTCGGATACATGGAAACCATCAAAGGCAAATCGGAAAAAACGGTGGAAGGATATTTCATTGACCTGCGTTCGTTCTTCCGGTACCTGAAGATGTCACGCGGACTTTCAAAAGACGATTTTGAAAAAACATCCATTGACGACGTGACGCTTGACATGATTGAGTCGGTCAGTTTATCGGAAGTGTTTGAATACATGAATTATCTCAAAAGCGTGCGCGGCAACAACAACAACACGCGCTCACGCAAATGTTCTTCGCTGCGTTCGTTCTATAAATATCTCTATACCGTCACAGGCAAAATCAAAACCAACCCTGTGGAAGAGCTTGGCAATCCGAAGCTCCCGAAGCGCCTGCCGAAGCATCTGGACTTAGAGCAAAGCATCGACCTTTTAGAGAGCGTTGACGGCCCCTACAAGGAGCGCGACTACTGTATACTCACATTATTCCTCAACTGCGGCATGCGTCTCTCAGAGCTTGTAGGCATCAATTACAACGACATCCGCTCAGACAACACGCTTGTCATCACCGGAAAAGGCAACAAACAGCGCATGGTTTACCTGAATGACGCCTGCATCAAAGCCATTGACGCCTACCGCAAGGTGCGTCCCGTAGACGGCATTGTGTATGCCGACCGCAACGCCCTGTTCATCAGCCGCAACAAGCGCCGCATCTCCCCTAAAACCGTCCAATGGCTTGTGAAAAAATACCTGAAAGAAATCAATATGGACGAGGGGTATTCCGTTCACAAACTCCGCCATACCGCCGCGACGCTGATGTACCAGCAAGGCGGCGTAGACACCCGTGTATTGAAGGATATTTTAGGACACGAAAATTTAGGAACAACCGAAATCTACACGCATTTGTCCAATGCACAGGTGAAGTCTGCGATAGAGAGCAACCCTCTCGCCCATGTCAGTTCCGCAAGAAAGAAATAAATATAAAAAGGAGTCTTCACAATGATTTATACGCTTACACTCAATCCGTCCATCGACTATGTGGTTCATCTGGACAAATTCGTCAGCGGCATCACGAACCGCACATCCTCAGAGGAATACTACATCGGCGGCAAGGGAATCAACGTCTCCTGCATTCTCAATGAACTGGGCGTCAGCAGCACGGCACTTGGATTCACAGCGGGATTTGTGGGCGAAGCCATTGAGAACGGCCTGCGTGATATGGGCATTCCATCCGACTTCATACGGCTGAAAGAAGGGGTGTCGCGCATCAATGTCAAGATCAGAGCCGAGAGCGAAAGCGAGATCAACGGTCAGGGCCCGCATATCAGCGACCAAGACATCGACCGGCTGGTGACCAGAACAGACGCCATCCGGGAAGGCGATACCATTGTACTCGCCGGAAGCATCCCCAATACCGTTTCCGACGACGTATATCAGAAACTGCTGCGGCGTATAGAATGGAGAAATGTCCGCATAGTGGTGGACGCCACGGGCAAGCTGCTCCTCAACTGCCTCGCCTTCCGTCCGTTTCTGATAAAGCCCAACCGGCAGGAGCTTTCGGAGCTTTTCGGCATGGGCAGTATGACAGAGCAGGACATTGAACGGTGCGCGAAGGAACTCATGAAAAAAGGCGCGAGAAATGTCATCGTATCCCTCGGCGGCGAAGGCGCCATTCTCTTTGCGGAGGACAAAAACATATACCGCAGCGGCGTTGTCAAGGAAGAAAAGGTGCTCAACACCGTGGGTTCGGGCGATTCGATGGTAGCGGGATTTATCGCCGGGTATGAACGTACGCGTGACTATGCGTACGCGCTGCAATTAGGCGAGGCGTGCGGCAACGCGACGGCCTTCTCCCCCGGACTTGCCAAGCGGGAGAAGATCAACGAAATGCTCGGCAGGCTGTGAGCGGATTGTCCCCTCTCCCCTGTTCCGCTTGACTTTTCGGTCGAAAAATGATATACTGCATCATATCCTAATAACAATCATCCGGGAGAAGATGGCAATGAAGCAGCTTTCCGTTATCACAATTTCTTACAATTCACAGGACACCATCAGAGAAACCATGCTCTCGGTGTTGAACCAGCGTTACAGACCGCTTCAGTATATACTGATCGACGGACATTCCACAGACAAGACAAATGAAATCATCCGAGAGCTGCTGCCGGCGTTTGCGTCGGCGGGCATTGAGACGGTTTATCTGTCCGAGCCGGACAGGGGAATCAGCGACGCCTTCAACAAAGGGATATCCTATGCCACAGGCGACGTGATCGGTATCATCAATTCCGGCGACAGCTACGAGCCGGATGTGCTTGAAGAGGTGATGGCGCAGAACTGGGAGGAGACTGATTTTCTGTGCGGCGATATTCTCTGGAAGGACAGTGCGAACGGGATAGAATACGTCCGGAAGTCGTCGCTGAACTGGTCGCGACTGAAATTGGAAATGACCGTCATGCATCCGTCCTGTTTTGTCAGGAAGTCCGTCTATGATGAGTGCGGTGTGTTTGATATTTCGTTTAATTATACGATGGATTATGACGTGATATGCCGTTTTCACAGAATGGGCAAAAAACTGGTTTACGCGCCGATAACAGTCGCAGACGTTGCGGCGGGCGGCGTGAGCGACGTCAATATCGACAGGATCAAAGAAGAGATCTTCCGTGTCAACCGGGACAACGGCGTCAGCCTGATTTCCTCCCGTGCGCATTGGAGCGTTGTCAGAAGCAGACACTTCCTCGCTTCTCTGCTCAAAAAATGCAAACTCTTTTTCAAATAATAGCAGCCGCCTGTAGAATCGCACGCTGTTCAACGTGATTCTACAGGCGGCTGCTCTGTCTCACAATAGATGCTGACGGAATACGGACCCCGCTGAAAGTATGTCATATGACGCTGTATCTCGTGGCTGAAAACATCAATGTCGGAAAGCGAACGGATACCGGTCCCCAAATACTTGGAATACGCCTCTTTGCCGGTCCAGACGCGGAAAAATCTTTGCAGCTTTTCCTCCTGAGAGATACCGTCCTCCGCGACAAAGGCTAATTCCCGCGCTGTGCACACGCGGCTGATGAGCTTATCACTGACAGGATGATGTTCCTGAATGTCCGCTCCCACAGGTTTGTCGCTCACGGCGCAGAGAACAAAGGCTCCGCTGTGACTGACGCTGAATTCCACCGGAATTCCGACGGCGAAAGGCTTGCCTCTGTCGGTTCGGTCAAACGGGATAATTTCGGGGGGAACGCCGCACCGTTCCGCGATCATTTTCTTGGCGGTCAGTTCACCTGCCACGCTGCGGATTTTATCATTTGTAAAACGGAAGCGGTCAACCGCCTGTCTTCTCTGCTCTGTCATCAGAGAGAGGCAATAGTCGTAGTCGCTGGAGGAAAAATCGCTGATATCGATGATTTTATATACTGTGCCGGACATGGGCGGTCCTCCTTGTGATATAATACAAAGCCGCCCTTTTTGACGAGGACGGCTTTGTATTTGTGGATGGGGAACGATATAAAAAAGACACAATCGAATGTCATGCGCTGAAGGAATTGCGGAAACGACCGCACGGCTTGTCCGCAGCAATACACCGCTCGGCTCTTCCCTCAACGGTTAAGATTATATTACAAATCTTTTAAAAAGTCAAGACTAATATAACAAATAATTACAAATTATTTAAATTATTTTATCGGGAATTTCCTTTTTGTTGTAATTGCATTGTTTTTCTTCATTCGGTTGTTCCGATTGCTGGGGTCAGTGTGCGACTGTGGAATATTTGCTGCCGTTTTACGGTTGGCGAAGGCGCTGCTCCTGTATTTTCGCCAGCTCTTCGAGGCGTTCGCGGGTCACATAGTATTTCTTGTTGCAGAAGTGGCAAAGCACCTCGGCTTTTCCGCTTTCGTCTGCAAGACCGCGAATTTCGTCAGGCTGCATGGTCATGAAGGCATTCTCGACGCGCTCCAGAGAGCAGTCGCAGCGGTATTCGACCTCCTGGCTGTCGAAAATCTCCAGCTCAAATCCCGGCAGCGTCTTATGCAGTATCTGCTCGGGCGTATTGCCGTCCAGAAGCATCCTTGTGACCGGAGGCATGGTTTTGAGCATTTCTTCCAACCTCTCGATTTCGCGGTTGTCGGCTGCCGGCATGAGCTGGATCAGCAGTCCTCCGGCTTTGTCGAGCTTCCATTTTTCATCAAAATGCACGCCGATACAGAAGATGGTCGGCACCTGCTCGCTGATGGCGTAGTAGGCGGTCAGGTCTTCGGCGATTTCGCCCGTGACAATCGGGGTCTGCGTGCAGTAGGGTTGTCCGTAACCGTAATCCTTCATGACGGTTACCGTGCCTTTCTTCCCTATCGCACCAGCGACGTCAAGCTGTCCCTTTGCGTTGGGCATGATCAGAAGTCCTGCTTCCTGCGCATATCCCCGCACATTGCCCTTGCTGTCGGAGACGGCGATAATGGAACCGGCAGGGCCTCCTCCATTGATTCGCAGGGTCAGCGAGGCGTTGTCCTCTTTCAGCTTGTTGCCCATGATGGAAGCTCCCGTCAGCAGTCTGCCGAGAGCGGAGGTGATCACCGGCGTGGTGCGGTGCAGCTCCTGCGCCTTGCGCACAATATCGGTGGAATCTATCGCCGCAGCCATTACAAGACCGTCGGTCGTGATACATCTTACAAGTTTACTCATTTTATTCCTCCGGAATCGTTCACGTTATTCTGGTGAACGCATATTTTCAAGGGCGAAAGCCCTTTTTCCTTTGTTTTTTTTATCATTCCTTCCTGCACACATATACGATCCTCTCGCTGTCATCACGCGGATTGTCCAGCGTCATGTCGTCGTACGCTGCGAGCAGTTTCAGTCCCGCCTGACGCAGCAGCTGTTCCGTTTCCTCTACCGAATACGCCACTTCACAAAAATCCTCGCATTCGCGGATGTAGCTTCCGTCCGGCTGCTGCTCAAAGAAATCGAGCGCTATTTCCACTTTGCCGTCGCCGGCGTATTGGTTCTGCCACACGCAGTAGACGTCCTCTGTTTCATAGACAAAGGCGTTGTCTGCCAAGATTTTCTCATGCTTGTAGGGCGTATTCATGTCGAAAACAAAAACGCCGTCCGGCTCCAGAAAAAGAGACACACGGCCAAGGGCAAGAAGAAGCTGCTCCCTACCCTCTATATGATTCAAGCTGTCGAGCGTGCACACGAACGCGTCAATGGTGCCGTACATGTCAAGCGCCTGCATGCTCTGGCATAAATAGAGTATGCTGCCGTCTGATTTTTCCCGCGCCTTGCTGAGCATGTTTTCGGAAAGATCGACGCCGATCACGTCATAGCCCATGGCGGAGAATTCCACTGTCATGCTTCCGGTGCCGCAAGCGAGATCGACAAGCAGATGGGCGTCGGGCTTGCATCGTTTGATGATGGCGTCTATGTATTTCGCCCGTGCGGGATAATCAACCTCGCTCATCAGCTCGTCGTAATACTCGGCGAAAAGGTCGTAGCTCATTGCTGCTCCACACTCTCGGATTTTTCCGCCTTTTCGGCTTCATCCAGACGTTTGAAAATCAGCTCATAGCCGTCGCTGCCGTAATTGAGCGAACGGTTGACGCGGCTGATCGTGGCGGTGCTTGCGCCGGTATGGGAGACTATATCGCTGTAAACGTGCTTGTCGCGCAGCATTTTGGCGACAACGGTGCGCTGAGACATGGCCTTCAGTTCAGAGACTGTGCACAGATCTTCAAAGAATCCGTAGCACTCGTCAACACTTTTGAGTTCCAGAATACACCGGAATAAATAATCGGTGTTTTCGTCCTTCAGTTTTGAATTCATACCCATTTCAATTACCTCTTAATAACGTTTTCTTTTTTCATCCGCTGCATTTCTAAATGCTTAAAGTGCCGTTATTCGCTGTTTAAAGTTTTAGAGCGGTAAACCATCATTATTTTATCATATTATTTGATAAAAGTAAAGTATAAATTGTTAAATTGTTGACGGACTCAACGAATTATTATTCCTGCTCTGACACACATTCGGTAATAATGCTGCGCAGCTCCTCCGCGCCTTCGCCCGTGACTGCGGAAAACGGGAGCATGTAGGCAAGGTCAATGTCAAGCTCATCGGGGATGGCGGCAAGCCTATTTTTACGCTCGTTGGGTTTCAGCTTGTCGATTTTGGTCAGCACGATCTTCATGGGAAACTGTCCTTCGATCAGGTAATCCAGCATCATCATGTCGTCCTTTGACGCAGGGTGACGGCTGTCGATCAGCATTACCACCAGCCGCAGGTCGCGTTCCTGATTGAAATACCCTTCGATCAGCTCAGCCCATCGCTTCTTCTCCGCTGCGCTTACCTTGGCGAACCCGTAGCCCGGCAGGTCGACAAGACGCACGCCGTCTAAATTGTAGAAATTGATGGTCGCTGTCTTGCCGGGCTGTGAACTGACCCGTGC
The DNA here is from genome assembly GCA_900317765.1 of uncultured Eubacteriales bacterium. Lineage (GTDB taxonomy): Bacteria > Bacillota > Clostridia > Oscillospirales > Acutalibacteraceae > RUG762. The sequence goes on from ONID01000023.1 coordinate 9,870, forward strand.
AAGACTTTTTCGACCCAGTATTTTATTGATCAGCGAAGATTTGCCGACGTTGGAATGTCCCGCAAAGACTACCTCCGGCATGTCGCTTGCGGGAAGCTGCCGGGACGTTCCGGCGGCAAGCTCAAAGTAGGCGCTCTCAAACTTCATTGGTCTGTACCTCGGTGTTGGTTTTGGTTTCCTCCTGCTTTTCACTGCCCGGTTCGGATGGTTGGAGGGGTTCCTGCTTTTCTTGCTCGTCCTTATTGTTCTCCTTGGCAGGCTTCAGGGGCTTGGGCGGTTCGTTGAAGGCGACGCGGAACACCTCGTCGATGGTTCTGACGGGAACGAATTTGATGCTGTTCCTGACCGTCGGGCTGAATTCCTCGATGTCCTTTTCGTTAGCGGCGGGAATGATCACCGTGTTGATGCCGTTGCGAAGGGCCGCCATGCTCTTTTCACGCAGTCCGCCGATGGCGAGCACTCTTCCGGTCAAGGTGATTTCGCCGGTCATGGCGACATTGCCCTTCATGGGGTTGCCCGTGAGCGCCGAAACGATGGCCGTCGCAAGCGTAATGCCCGCCGACGGGCCGTCCTTCGGCACGGCGCCTTCGGGGACGTGGATGTGCATGTCCTTTGAGTTGAACAGGCTGTAGTCTATCCCTAATTCATTGGCACGCTGGCGGATGCAGCTCATGGCTGTCTTGGCGGATTCCTGCATGACGTCGCCGATCTGTCCCGTGACGACGTACTTGCCGTTTCCGTCCATGACTGCCACCTCGATTTCCAGCATCTCGCCGCCCACCGAGGTCCACGCAAGTCCGTTGGCCAGTCCCGGAATCAGCACCTTCGGCCTTTCGTCGCGCTTGTACTTGGGCTTGCCCATATAGCTTTCCAGATTTCTCCCGTTGACCGAGATCTTCTCCGCCTCGCCCGCAACCAGCTTCTTGGCGCATTTGCGGCAGAGGGAGGCTATTTCGCGTTCCAGGTTTCGCACGCCTGCCTCGCGGGTGTAATCCTCTATCAGTTTAGCGATGGCGGTGTCGGTGATACGCACCTTTTTCTGGCTGAGCCCCGTGCGCTCCAGCTGCTTGGGCACAAGGTATTTTTTGGCGATCACAGCCTTTTCCTCGTGGGTGTAGCTGGGAAGCTCAATAATGTCCATGCGGTCGTACAGCGGCGTGGGAATGGCGCCGATGTCATTGGCTGTCGTGATGAAGAGCACGCCGCTGAGATCGAGCGGGATGTCCAGGAAGTGATCGGTGAAGTTCCTGTTCTGCTCCGGGTCGAGCACTTCGAGAAGGGCTGACGTCGGGTCGCCCTTGTAATCGTTGGAAAGCTTGTCTATTTCGTCGAGCAGAATCAGAGGATTCATGCTGCCGGCTCTCACAATGGCGTCCACAATCCGTCCCGGCATGGAACCGAGGTAGGTTTTGCGGTGGCCTCTGATTTCCGCCTCGTCGCGCACGCCGCCGAGCGACACGCGCACGTATTTGCGCCCCATCGCTTCGGCGATGGAATGGGCAATGGAGGTCTTCCCCACTCCGGGAGGGCCTTCAAGACAGATGATCTGCCCCTTGATGTCAGGAACCAGCGCGCGCACGGCGATAAGCTCCAAAATACGCTCCTTGACCTTTTCCAGACCGTAGTGGTCACGGTCGAGGATGGCTGCCGCGTCCTTGACGCTGAGATTGTCCTCCGTCCTGACTCCCCACGGAATCGACAGGCACACGTCGAGATACCCTCTGATGACCGCCGCCTCCTGTGAACCGTAGGGCAGCTTGGCCAGCTTGCGGGTCTCTCTGCGCAGCACGCTTTTTACTTCATCACCGGCGTCTATGTCGTCTATGCGCTTGTTGTAGTTTTCAGCGTCGCTCTCGGGGGTTCCGCCGTCGCCCAATTCCTCGGAGATAATGCGTATCTTCTCGCGGAGATAATACTCTTTCTGCGACTCGTCCATCGCCTTTGAGGTCTTCTTTTCTATCTCACGGTCGAGTTTGACCTGCTCCAGCTCAACGTTGAGCGCATTGATCAGCAGCTTGGCCCTTTCGGTTGAGGAAAGACAGCCCAGCATCTGCTGCTTTGTTTGCAGCGGGAAGGGATATATGTACGCCGCGGCGTCGATCATGCCGCCGAAGCCGTTGCTCCTGCGCTCCATGACAAAATGAATGTCGATATCCGGCTTTTCGTCGGCGCGGTTAAGCTCCGGTACCAGGTTTTTGAAGATCTTGGAATGCAATGAGCCTGTGGGATCCTTTTCAGCGTCGTCATTGACGTCCTCCGCCGGAATAACGTCCACCATAGTGTATCCGTCCACGTTGGTTCCTCCGGTGACCCAGCCGCGGTAATCGCCCACCACCCTGACGTTCATGCTGTCCTCTTCGGGGTGACGAAGCATCTGGTTGATGGTGGCGACGACGCCCACTCTGCGCTGCACGTCAAAGACCGGCTCACCCTTTTCATTCAGCATGATGAAAATGCATCTGTCGGCTTTTCTCGCCCTGCGGATGGCTTCGATCATCTCTGCGCCGAAAACCGTGAACTGGTGCGGACATCCCGGAAAAGCCACCGCATCGGGGAGCATTATAATTGGCATTGTTTTTTTCTGAGGTTTGTTAGGTGTATTTGCCATATCGTTCCTTCTCCTGAAATGAATCTTTTGGATTCTCGGTAATCTTATATATTATAAATTATCGGAAGCGGTAAAGCAACAAACAATTTATTAATATTGATGAAATACATCAAAAAGAGCAGACTTCAAAAAGAGCAGACTTCGTGATACTCTTCCGGTCATGAAGTGCTGCTCTCTTTTGAAGTAATGTGATTATGCGTCTGTTTTCTTCGCTGTCTTTCTGGCAGCGGTTTTTTTGGCTGCCGGCTTCTTTTCGTCGGAATCGGGCTGCTTGCGGATCAGCTCGGGCTGACCGCTGCCGTCGACGCAGTCGCTGGTGATGATCACCTTTTCGACGTTTTCCTCGGAGGGTACCGAGAACATGATCGGGGTGAGAATACCCTCGATAACCCCTCTGAGGCCTCTTGCGCCGGTTTTCAGATCGAGCGCTTTCTCGGCGATGCGCTCCAGCGCTTCATCCTGGAATTCCAGTTCCACATCGTCCATATGGAAGAGTGCGCGGTACTGCTTGATAATCGCGTTCTTCGGCTCGGTCATGATCTTGATGAGAGAATGCTTGTCGAGCGCCTGCAAAGAAGTCAGCACCGGAAGACGGCCCACCAATTCCGGAATAAGTCCGTATTTGACAAGGTCGTGCGGAATGCATTTGGAAATCAGCTCGCTGTAGTCGAGGTCATCCTTGGTGCGGATTTCCGCGCCGAATCCGAGAGAAGAATTGCCCACGCGCTTCTCGATAATCTTTTCGATGCCGTCAAAGGCACCGCCGCAGATAAAGAGAATGTTGGTGGTGTCAATGGGAATGAATTCCTGCTGGGGATGCTTTCTGCCGCCCTGCGGAGGAACGTTCGCCACGGTACCCTCCAGTATCTTGAGCAAAGCCTGCTGTACGCCTTCGCCGCTGACGTCGCGGGTAATGGAGGTATTCTCGGACTTCCGGGAGATCTTGTCGATTTCGTCGATATAGATGATACCGCGCTGTGCGCGCTCGACATCGAAATCCGCCGCCTGAATCAGACGCAGGAGGATGTTTTCAACATCCTCGCCGACATAACCCGCTTCGGTGAGCGTGGTTGCGTCCGCAATGGCAAACGGTACGTTGAGTATCTTCGCAAGCGACTGCGCGAGGAAGGTCTTTCCCACGCCGGTGGGACCGAGCAGCAGGATATTGCTCTTCTGGAGCTCTACCCCGTCATCATTGTGACCCATAATGCGCTTGTAATGGTTGTAGACCGCCACCGAGAGAGCTATCTTGGCGTTGTCCTGACCGATGACATATTTGTCGAGATGCTCCTTGATCTCTGCGGGACGGAGAATCTCGAATTCCTCCATCGGAATTACATCGTCATCGTATTCGTCAATATCGTAAAGGCCGTCCTTCCGGAGTATCTGGGAGCACAGCGAAACGCACTCGCTGCAGATAAAGACGCCCGGACCCTGTACCAGCCGGACACCGTCGCTCTCTCCCTTGTGGCAGAACGAACACCTTGGTTCATCGTTTCTGTCCCTGTACGCCATCAGATCACCAATCCTATCGTTTATAAATGACGCGGTCGATCAGACCGTATTCCTTCGCCTCCTCGGCGGACATGTAATTGTCGCGCTCGGTGTCGAGACATATCTGGGAATAGGGTTTGCCTGTGGCAGCCGCAAGCATTTCGTTGAGCTTTTTCTTGGTTTTGAGTATCTGATTGGCCTGAATCTCAATGTCGGTGGCCTGACCCTGTGCGCCGCCTAAGGGCTGGTGTATCATGATCTCGCTGTTGGGCAGTGCGAGACGCTTGCCCTTTGCGCCGGCAGCAAGCAGGAATGCGCCCATGCTGGCAGCCATGCCCATGCAGATGGTGGAAACGTCGCACTTGATGTAGTTCATGGTGTCGTAGATGGCAAGGCCGTCCTTGACTGCGCCGCCGGGGCTGTTGATATAGAGGCAGATGTCTTTCTTGGGATCCTGCCCCTCAAGATAAAGAAGCTGTGCCGTGACAAGGCTTGCAGTTACGCTGTTGACCTCGTCAAAGAGCATGATGATTCTGTCGTTGAGCAGACGGGAGTAAATATCATACGAACGCTCGCCTCTGCTGGTTTGTTCTACAACGTAAGGTACCAGATTGCTCATAAAATGATCTTCCTTTCCATTAAATGTCATAATGGCGCATTGCAGATGATTTTTTCTTTCCCTCATTCATCACTTGCAATACGCCGTTAATGTTTTTTTATCACTGCCCGGATGCTTATCAAAGTCAGGTGCGGCAGCCGGGAGCACGCATTCAATTATATAACGGAAAACGCAAAAGATTTGCCGTAAACTGTCGGAAATCTGAAAAAATTACTCAGCGTCGTCAGCCTTGACCGGAACATAATTGGCATTGTCGCGGACAACGTCCACTGCCTTCTCCACTGCGACGTCCTTCTTGAGGCCGTCAACGGGAACGATCTGTCTCACTCTGTCAAGCTCAACGCCGTAATTCTTGGCGAGGTCATCGTAAGCCTTGTCGATATCCTCGTCGCTGACTTCGATGTTCTCGAGCTCGGCGATCTTTTCAAGCGCCAGACGGAGCTTGACCTGATGGATAGCCTTGTCTCTGAACTGACCTCTGAGCGCTTCCATGTCCATGCCTGTGTAGTTGAGGTACGTTTCAATGTTCATGCCCTGCATCTGGAGGTTGTAGGAGAAGTCGTTGATGTTCTCGGTCACCTTGTTGTCGTACATGACCTCGGGGATGTCGGCTTCGATAAGGTCAATCAGCTGATCGATGAGCTTGTTGTCAGCGTCGTCCTTAGCCTTTTCCTCTGCCTTCTTGAGAAGATCCTTGCGCAGATCCTCCTTGTACTCGTCCAGGGTGTCGAATTCGCTGACGTCCTTGGCAAATTCATCGTTGAGCTCGGGAAGCTCGGTCTTCTTGATTTCGTGAATCTTTACCTTAAAGACAGCGGGCTTGCCTGCAAGCTCGTCTGCGTGGTACTCCTCGGGGAATGTGACGTTGACGTCGAATTCCTCGCCGATGCTGTGACCGACCATGCCGTCCTCAAAGCCGGGGATGAACTGACCTGAACCGAGCTTGAGGGTGTACTTCTCAGCCTTGCCGCCTTCAAAGGGAACGCCGTCGCAGAAGCCCTCATAATCGAACACGACACTGTCGTCCATCTGTGCAGGTCTGTCGTCGACATTGACGGTTCTGCCGTTGCGCTGCTGAACGTGACCAAGCTCATGCTCGACGTCTTCGTCGGTGACAACAGCCTCCGCCTTCTCGACGGTGAGACCCTTGTAGTTCTCGATCTTGACTTCGGGCTTGACAACGAACTTGGCCTTGAAGACGACGTCGCCCTCGATGGTGACAACCTCGGCGCTGTTTGCGTCGACAACGTCCTCGCCGAATTCGGCGATTGCTTCATCGACAGCCTTCTGATAAACCGTTTCGATAGCGTCCTGTGTGAAAACGGGACCGTACATCTTCTCGATGACATTCATGGGAGCCTTGCCCTTGCGGAAACCGGGAACGTTGTACTTTTTACCTTCCTTCAGGTAAACGCGCTTCTTCTCTGCTTTGAGCAGATCTTCGCTCGCGGTGAACTCTACTTCGTAGGTGTTTGTTTCAACTTTTGTCTTGTTGGTAATCATTTCTTATTCCTCCAAAAAAAATAATCATGCAAAAATGCTAAGAAACCTGCGTGAAAATCACATTCGTCTCCCTGACAAAATTTTACATTATCTGATTACAATAGTCATTGATAAATTATAGCAAAAGAAATCTTATTTTTCAAGAGTTTTCTCGCAAATATGTGTTTAAAAAATGTTAACTATTTGTTACTTCATCCGTGGGAATATCCGGCAGTATCAGCTGAGGAACAAAGCCCACATGATCGGCGGAAATCAGACGCATCTGAATGCCCCCGTAATCGCCTGTCACCGCCTTGGCCCGTGCCGCGCCGTGCAGATGCCCGTAGCGGCAGCTTTTGATGCCGTATTTTTTGAGCACATCCATGATCTCGGTACACACATAGTCGCCGTAGACCGGCGGATAATGCAGGAACACCAGCGGCTCCAATCCTAAGTCAAGACCTGCTTTGACGGACATTTCCAGCCGTCCCACTTCGCGCAGAAGCACAGTCTGTTCGTCAGCGGGACAGTCGTATGACCACCCCCGGGTGCCGCATATGGCGTACCGACCGTAGGGAAAAGCGTTGTTGAAGAGGATGGCCATATCGTCAAAGCCGCATGCCGCCAGCCAGTCGTCCATTTTTTTCTTGGTGGACCACCAGTAATCGTGGTTGCCCTTCATCAGCAGCTTTTTCCCCGGCAGCTCATGCAGGAAGCCGAAATCCGGGAGCGTGTTCTCGAGCTTCATGGCCCATGAAATATCCCCGGCGATCACCACCGTGTCGGTGGGCTTGACGATGGAAAGCCAGTGTTCCCGGAGCCGTTGCTCATAGCCTTCCCAGCCGCGGAACTTATCCATTTTTTTATTTTCGCCTATCGAAAGATGCAGATCGGCAATTGCAAACAGCGCCATGAAAGCCCTCCCGAAGCGCGTGAGCGCTGACTGAAAACTGAAGACTTAAAACTTAAAAATGAAAAATGAAGGAAGGGCCGTCGCCCTTGTATAATGAATGTTATTTTGGGGATACTACCTAATGCGGAGATGAATCCGCGTGTATCACTTAATTATGAAACGGAGCGACGTGACATGTCCAAAATCAACAGAACGCCCGGAACGGATTTTGATTCGGGAATTCCCTCAGGCGAGAACCACATCAAGTGCGACGTCAAAAACTGCGCCTATCACACCGCATCCGACTGCTGCAGCGCAAGCACCATTCATGTGCAGTCCTGCACCAGCGCGGATCAGTGCTGCAACTGTGACGAAACAGCCTGCTCCACCTTCCGTCAGAAGCAGTAACGTCAGCCACAGCGGATTGAAATCCTCTTAAAAACGTACCAACGCGAACCGGCCATTTATCCCCCATGCCGCCGCGTTGGCGCGTTTTTTTATTCCAGCGCGCAGCGCTCCTCTTCTATTATTTATTCTTTATTATCTATTCTTTTAGCGAGCGAACGCGAGCGCTATATGCCCAGCATGTCGAGGACGGTTTCCTTCATTTCGGAGCCGTCGCACACGCGGTCAAAGCGGACGGCCTTGCCTTTAAGTCCTGCGAGAGGCGCAGGCGTTGCCACGCCCGAAACGCCGTTGAGAGCTGCCAGCATGTCGAATTCGTCGTCGGACAGCTTATCCTCCGCAATCGCGCCGAGTACGGCGGGAGCGAATTTGTAGGGGCTTGCGGTGGAGGCGATGATGGTGGGAACATCCGAGCCGAATTCCCTCACGTACTGCGCATAGACATTCAGCGCAACAGCGGTGTGCGTGTCGGAGAGGTAGTTCTGACTCTCGAAGACGTCCTTGATGGTCGCCTGTGTGGATTCGTCGTCGCAGCAGCCTGCCCAGAACAATTCTTTGATCTTTGCCTTTACGTCCTCGTCCACCTCATAATGTCCGGTCGCCGCAAGGCTGTCCATCCAGCCCTTGACGCGCACGCTGTCGCAGCCGCTGAGATCGTAGATCAGACGCTCTAAGTTGCTGGAAATGAGAATATCCATGGAAGGAGAAATCGTGGTGTAGAACTGTCTGTTGCGGTCGTACACACCGGTTCTGATGAAGTCGGTCAGCACGTTGTTGGCATTGGAGGCACAGATCAGCCTGCCGATGGGGAGTCCCATCTTCTTTGCGTAGTAAGCGGCGAGGATATTGCCGAAGTTGCCGGTAGGCACCACGACGTTGACCTTGTCGCCTTTGTTTTTGATGATGCCCTTGTTCATCAGGTCGGCGTAGGCCGAGATATAGTACACAATCTGGGGAGCCAGTCTGCCCCAGTTGATGGAGTTGGCGGAAGAGAATGCCATGTTGTGTTTACTTAGTTCCTCAGCGATTTCCGGATTGGTAAAAATCCTTTTCACGCCTGTCTGCGCGTCGTCGAAATTGCCCTTGATGGCGCACACGCCGACGTTACCGCCCTCCTGCGTCACCATCTGGCGCTTCTGGATGGCGCTGACGCCTTCCACGGGGTAAAAGACGATGATTCTCGTGCCGGGAACGTCCTTGAAGCCCTCCAAAGCCGCCTTGCCGGTGTCGCCGGAGGTAGCCACGAGGATGACGATCTCCTTGCCGTCGCAGGTCTTCTTGACCGAGCGCGTGAGCAGGTGAGGAAGCAATTGCAGCGCCATGTCCTTGAAAGCGCAGGTGGGACCGTGCCACAGCTCGAGCACGAAGCGGTTCTCGGCAATATCGACAACGGGAGCGACCTCTTCCCCACCGAACTTGCCCGTGTAGGCGCCGTCCACGCATTCGCGCAGCTCTTCCTCGGTGAAGTCTGTGAGGTATTTTTCAAGAACTCTGACAGCTCTCTCTCGGTAATCGGTCTTGGCCGCGGCAAGAAGCTCGTCGTATGTAAACTCCGGAATACTCTCGGGAACATACAAACCTCCGTCGGGCGAAATGCCGGTAGCGATGGCATAGGCCGCCGAAACCTTCACGGAATTGTCTCTGGTGCTTGTGTAATTCATAGCAAAACCCTCGATTCTTTCAAGTCGCTGCATACAATATAATATGTAAAACAGATCGTTAAAATTTTATCAGAAAAACAGGGCAATGTCAACGGCATACAAAACAATTTATCACATGACACAAAAATTTCATGTTTGCGGGCAATTGTTTGGAATAATTTAAATCGGTTCACAGTCGATGTCGGCTTCCTCGCAGTATTCCCACACTTGGCTGCCTTCGTGACAACGGACATAATTCACTTCGCCAAGCGCATCCTCCCCTATTTCTGTATCCGGAGAGAGAATAGTGACACATTCGAGACTGTCGCAGTCTTTGAAGGCGTGATCTCCAATTGAGGCTACGCTTTCGGGGACTGTCACGGCGGTCAGTCCGTCCGCCAGATAAAAGGCGTAACTGTCAATCTCTGTGATGCCTTCGGGAATGTCAATGTCTGTAAGCTCGCTGCATCCGGAAAATGTTTCGGCGCCGATACGCTCCATATTCCTCGATAAGGTGACGGATGCCAGACTCGCGCACCACATGAACACGCCGTCCCCGATGTACCTGACACTGTCGGGAATCACGGCGGAAGTGAGGCTTTCGCACTGGTAAAACACCGTATCGCCGATGGTAATCACGCTGTCCGGGATACTGACCGACCGTAATTCGACGCACTGGGAAAAAGCGCTGTTCGCTATTTCCTTCACGCCGTACGGGATTCTGAATTCCGTCAGCGAATCGCAGTCCTCAAACGCCCTCTTAGGGATAGCTGTGATGCCTTTTGGCAGTTCAACGGATGAAAGCGACGTGCAGCCTTTGAAAGCGTCCTCCCCTAATGCGGAAACGCTTTCCGGTATCTGCACAGATACCAGCGAATCGCATTTGTAAAAAGCTTCCTCACCGATCGATTCTATGCCGTCCTGAATGACAACACTCCCGAGCTTATCAGAATACCGGAACGCTGACTTTCCTATTTCCTTTACCGGGAAGCCGAAATACGCCCGCTTCACGGTCTGAACCGTGTTGTCCTTCTCCCCCGTGTACTTGGTGAGAATCAGCTTTTTGACGCCGTCGGTAAAATCGTAGAGGAAGTCCCTGATTTCAAAGCTGCGGCGGGAGACCTTGCCTTTTTCCATGAGGGCATAGCACTTGCGCTTTTCAAGCTCAGATTCCAGCTTGGAGAGAAAATCGTTGCTTGTCAGTTCCCGCATATCCAAGCCCTGTATCAGTGAAAATTCCTTTGCAATGGAATCCGGAAGACTTACGCTGTCGCCGTTTTCTTCGTCCGGTCGGATATACAGCGCTACAAGGGGCTTTCCGGCTCTTTTCGCTGAGAGATAATCCTTTTCCAGCTGACCCGATTCGACGTATTTTTTGGTGACGAAGGGAACATATGCCTGGCAGCTTTTTGAAACGATCAGCTTTGTTCGCTCTGTTTCCCCCATGTTCTCACAGGAACGCACGTTGTATCCCGCAAAATACAGTTCCTTTGCATAGGGATTGCAGGCGGTCAGATCGTCCGGATGGAAGGCAAGACAGGCATAGGGCTCTTCACGGCTGAATACCGCGCTTCCGCTCTCCCCTGCCGGGTCCAGGTCGTAGCTGTCGAACCAATACTGCGGCACTTCCCGTTCTATCGGCACCGCTTTTCGCTTTCCGAAGTTTTTGATCCCTATCCGGTTCAGTTCCTGGATGATGGCTTTAAGGCTGTCATGCTGCGAATCCTTCATGATTTCCTTTGCCGATTCAGGGACATTCACGCCTTTCTCAATGAAGAGCGAGAGAAACGGTGTTGTTTCTCTGATCTCAGCGGCGATCTTCAGCTCCACGTCCAGCACATACGGACGCGACAGCGACAGCGAACTGGCAAAGAGCAGGAACACCGCCGAACGGCGGATGTGATTTTCGATGACCTCGTCGTATTTTTCGCCTATGGTGATACCTTCGTCGTACCACACGTTAAAACCCGCTTCGTAAAGCTCTTTGAGCACCGGGAATACCTTTTCCTTGTCGTCGTGTCCGTAGCTTGCGAAGATATACGGCTCCCTGTCGGTCGATTCAAACGGAAGCCTGATTCTTCGGGTGTTGCTTTTGGTCTTGCCGAACAATTTGTCATTCCTCCCCTGTGGAAAATGATTTATGGATACTTGGCGTTTCAAAAAAACAGCCTTTTGGCAGCACTCAAACCAGTAAAGCCAAAAGGCGATTATTTATTTTATT
>ONID01000006.1 GCA_900317765.1 uncultured Eubacteriales bacterium
GGCAGAGCCCCACGAGGGAGCCTAGCTTAACTTGTTAAGCGGTGCGACCGAGCAAGACCAGTGTCGACACGCAAAAGGTTTGGGCGAATACAGAAATAGCCCAATACAACGATTTTCTTGCCCCGACCGGAGAAAAACTTCGTTTTGAACAATGCATGTCCCACCAATTTCCGACATTTTCGAAGTTTTACAATCACCTGGTTTTCCGATTACAAAGGAGGACAACATGAAAAACGCAAAACAAATGCGCGCCACCTTTCTGCTGCTGCTGACCGCCGTCATCTGGGGACTGGCATTCGTGGCGCAGGAAGTGGGCGCGGAATATCTCGGCACCTTCTCCTTCAACGGCATCCGTTTTCTGCTCGGTGCGGTGTCGCTGATTCCCGTGATCCTGCTCTTTGAACGGGAGAAGATGAGCGGAGGCAAATGGAAAAAGCTGCTGGGTAGTTCCCTTGTCGCGGGAACGGTGCTGTTTTCCGCCTCGGCTCTCCAGCAATACGGCGTGCAGCTCGGTACGCCCGCAGGCAAGGCGGGATTTATTACGGGGCTCTACACTGTCATTGTGCCGATTCTGTCACTGGTGCTTTTCCGCCGGAGAACGCACCTGTTCGTCTGGGCAGGCGCATTGCTTGCGGTGGCGGGCCTGCTGCTGCTCAATCTCGACGAGCATTTCAATTTAGTGATCGGTACGGGCGAATGCTGTCTGATCGCGGGTTCCGTGATGTGGGCGGTGCATATCCTGGTAATTGATAAATTCGTCGAATCCGTCAGCCCACTGAAATTCTCCATGGGACAGTTCATTGTCTGCGGCGCGGAGAGCATGGTCTGCGCCCTGCTGTGGGAAGAAATAACGCTGTCCGCTGTGCAGGCGGCGGCGGTACCGCTGTTCTACGGCGGCATCATGTCGGTGGGCGTCGCCTATACCTGTCAGGCATTGGGACAGAAGGATTCCGACCCGACGGTGGCGGCGATTGTCTTTTCGATGGAATCGGTTTTCAGCGTGATCGGCGGCGTGCTGATTCTTCACGCGCATATGGCGTGGCAGGCATACGCCGGCTGCGGGCTGATCTTCGCGGGCATTGTCATTGCCCAGCTCAGCCCCGGGCAAAAAAGCCAGACAAAGGATGAAAGCCTCACCGGTGCCAATTCCGCCGCTTAACGGCATTTCTTAACAAATCTGAATATTGATCAACCGCTTCCCTGTATGACTCTTCCTTAACGGAGGAGAAATGCGGGGGAGCTTTTTTGTCGCCTGTTGCATGGAGAATAATAATTTTCAAAAAAGTTGTGTGTGTTTTAAGTTTATTTATGTTTAGCCCTTTAGAATAGTACACGTAAAGACAAGCAAGGAGGCAAACGGAAATGATCAGCAACAATGTCTTTGAGAGATATGAGATAAAATATCTGGTCAGCAACCGCCAGAGAAGCATCCTCATGAACGAGATGCAGCGGCATATGAAACCGGACGCATACGGAAAAAGCACAATCTGCAACATCTACTACGATACGCCGGATTATTACCTGATACGGCACTCGCTGGAAAAACCGGTCTACAAGGAAAAGCTCCGGGTGAGAAGCTACGGAACGGCGGCTTCGGGAGACAGCGTGTTCGTGGAGCTGAAGAAGAAGTACCAGGAGGTCGTCTATAAGCGGCGAATCAGTCTGCCCGAGCGGGAAGCGATGTTTTATCTCGGCAGCGACGCCAGCGGAGGTCTTGACGGACAGATCGGCAGCGAGATCGACTATTTCAGATTCATCTACAAAGACCTGTCCCCGAAGGTCTTCATCTCCTACGACCGGGAAGCCTTTTACGATAAGGAGGACGACAGCTTCCGGGTGACCTTCGACGGGAACATCATGTGGCGCACCAGCGATCTTTCGCTCACCAAGCCGCCCCGCGGAAGGAAGATTCTTCCCCCGGACACATCCCTCATGGAGGTCAAGACCTCCGGATGCATCCCGCTGTGGATGACCTCGCTCCTCTCGGAGAACGGCATCTTCAAAACCTCATTCTCCAAATACGGTAGAGCGTATGAGGCGCTCATGGAAAAAAGTTTGCTAAATGAACAGTGAATAACGTCGGAAGGCGCGTTCGCGCTTTGAATATTAGGATATTTTATTATTACTCAACCACCACAAGGAGGAACACATCATGACAGAATCAATCTTTACGAACATAACAGAAGGAACCGCCACCATTGGCACGGCATCGTTTTTTGCCTGCATCCTGTCGGCGCTCGCTATCGGAACCGTTATGGCGCTGATCTACAGAATCAAAAACAGCAGCTCCCAGAGCTTTCTCGTGACGCTGTCTGTGATACCGGCGGCGGTGGCTATGGTTATCATGCTGGTCAACGGCGATTTCGGAACAGGCGTGGCGGTTGCGGGCGCCTTCGGGCTTATCCGCTTCCGTTCGGCACCCGGCACGGCGAAGGAAATCGCGGCGATCTTCACGGCAATGGGAGTCGGACTCGCCTGCGGTGTGGGATATATCGGCTACGCGGCGGCGTTCGCTGCGATCATGTGCGGCGCTATGCTGCTCTACGGATTCATCGGGCTGGGCTCCGAAAAGAACGAGGAACGGCAGAAGAAGCTGACTATCACCATCCCCGAAAACCTCGATTACAGCAGGGTATTTGACGATCTGTTTGATAAATACACCGTTTCGCACAGGCTGGTCAACGTCAAGACAACCAATATGGGCAGTCTTTTCAAGCTGGCATACGATGTGGAACTCAAAACCGACGCGAGCGAAAAAGGATTTATCGACGAACTACGCTGCCGCAACGGCAATCTCGAAATCAACCTCCACCGCCGTGAAAGCTCCATCGGCGAACTGTGAGCAGGATTTCACAATACCCCGGTTGCAATATCACACAGGGCAATGTTATAATAGGCATAGGAATTCCGGCAGAGGGTCAGCCGTTCCGCACGGCAAGGAAAGGCTGACCATACAGACCGAAGGAAAGGGCGTATGACAGAATGAAATTCAAAAAGGGAATCGCCGCGATCATGGCAGCGCTGATTATCGCATCGCTTGCGGGCTGCGGCACAGACGGAGAAGGTAAAAACACATCCAGTGAGCCGGTCAGACTGCTCGATACCTCGGAGATGTTCAGCGGAAGGGACATCGAAAACGGCTATGACGAATCCGAATGCACCGTGATCACCCTCACGGGTGATTCCGCAAAGGTGAGCGGCGAAGGGGCGACGGTCAAAGGGAGCACCGTCACGATCAGCGCCGAGGGGGAATACCTCCTTTCGGGCAAACTTGACAACGGCTGTCTCATCATCGACGCGGACAGTAAAGACAAGATACGTCTGATTTTAAACGGCGCGGAGATCAGCAGCAAGACCTGTGCCGCCGTCAGCGTCAGACAGGCGGACAAGGTATTCATCACGCTGGCAAAGGGGAGCGAAAACATGCTTTCCAACACCGCCGGTTCCAAGTCTGAGGATGAAGCTGACGCGGTGATATTCTCCAAGGACGATCTCACGATCAACGGAGAAGGCAAACTCACCGTTACCGCCAACACGGGACATGGCATTGTCAGCAAGGATGATCTGGTGATTACCGGAGGGTCCTATACCGTGACGTCCGAGAAGAAGGGATTGGACGCGAACGACAGCATCCGCATTGCGTCCGGCTCATTCACGATAGATGCGGGAACCGACGCACTTCACTGCGAAAACGACGATTCCGCCAAGGGGTATATCTATATTGCGGACGGTTCGTTCAGCATAACCGCAGGAACGGACGGTATGGACGCAAGCGGCGTGATACAGATAGACAACGGCTCCATCACGCTCGCCACCGGCGGCGGAAACGCCAATGCCAGCACAGACAAGGGCGGCAAGATCAACCGGGACTGGGGCAACTGGGGAGGAAGAGGAGGACGCAGAACGCCAAGCGGCGGCAGCTCCGCAGAAACATCCAAGACCTCGGCAGGCAGCGGCTCCGAATCGTCCAGCGCTAAAGGGCTGAAATCCGACAGCTCGATTGCCGTGAACAACGGCTCCATCACCATTGATTCCTCCGACGACGCGATACATTCCGACGGACAGGTCACCGTCGCCGACGGAAGCATTGCGATTACCTCGGGCGACGACGGCATTCACGCCGGTTCATCCCTGCAGATCAGCGGCGGAACAGTGAATGTTTCCAAGAGCTACGAGGGATTGGAGGGAATGACCATCGACATCAGCGGCGGCGACGTTTCGGTGACCGCGTCGGACGACGGTCTGAACGCGGCAGGCGGCAACGATGGCAGCAGCGTCAACGGACGACCCGGACAGAATCAGTTTGCGGCGCAGGAAGGCGTGTACATCCGCATTTCAGGCGGCAAGGTGACGGTCAATGCATCGGGAGACGGAATCGACTCCAACGGCGACGTGACCGTATCGGGCGGTGAGACGTATGTCTCGGGTTCGACGGGCAACGGCAACGCCGCGCTCGATTACAACGGAGAAGCCACCGTGACGGGCGGTGTATTCATAGCCGCCGGAATGAGCGGCATGGCACAGAATTTCGGCAGCAGGTCCACCCAAGGCGCGATGCTGGTGAATGTGGAAAACCAGAAGGCAGACAGCAAGATCACCCTGAAGGATTCGGACGGCAAGACCCTTGCCGCCTATCAGCCGCCCAAGAGCTACAACAGCATTGTGGTCAGCACACCCGACATCCGCCAGGGCAAGACATACACCCTGACGGCAGGTTCCGCGAAGGTGGAAGTGAAGATGGATTCACTGCTCTACGGCTCCGGCGGAGGAATGGGCGGCGGAAGAATGCCGGGAGGCGATTTCCAAGGGGGAGATTTCCCTGGGGGAGGAAATTCACCCGGAGGACGTCCTCCGCGCGGCAGAGGTTGAGGTTCTTCTGAGACAGATTCAGGGTGATATTAGACAACACACGGCATTGAATGGGGTGAACGATGATGGCATTTGAACATGGACATTATATTGATTCGGGCTTGCCGCTTGAGTAACTTGAGAAACGACTTCAAAAAGAAATTGAAAAAGAGAAGTATATCAAGTCCTGTGACGAGCTTCCAGAAGTATTTGAAGATCAGGATGAAGAAGATTCCGAAGAGGAAAATGAAGAGTGAAAAAATAGCGATGGCATCAATCGAAAATTTATGCCGCTTTGAGGAATATATGAATCAGTTAATGTAGGTGATAAAGTGGATATATTTGATCAGCTGGCAAAAACCAAAGAAGAATATTATTCGATTTTTCCGGACGATCCATTGGTTGCGTATGACGATGATTATGCTTGCTCGGCGGAGTATGAAATATCTGTGTTCAAATGGGCGATAGAGAACAGGCGACACTGGTATGATTATCCGAATCTGTCAGGAGCTTACAGCAAATTATCATTAACTTATTCGGATTGGAGAAAATATCAAGAAAAATCTTGATATTGACATCAGCATCAACCAGTAGACAAACAAAAAAGCCCTTGATTAAGGCAATTCAGTTGCCGGAAATCAAGGGCTTGGGTTGTGTAAATCATTATTCAGTCTTCAGTCAGAAAATCCTGCACGCAGGAGGGATAGGTCAACAGAAATCCCGCCAAAAAAAACAAAGCGAAAATCCAATCGAAAAGCTCGACAGGATTTCCGCTCTGGTCCGAGTGGCGAGAGTCGAACTCACGGCCTCTTGAACCCCATTCAAGCGCGCTACCAAACTGCGCTACACCCGGATTTCTGCAACGTTGATATTCTATCACAGGAGACTTTAATTGTCAAGTGTTTTTTTCTGTTTTTTAAAACTTTTTTTGCCTGCGTTCGCCTTTTCTCGATTTTTCCTTAAATTTATACTGAATTTGGGAACTTAGTTGTTGATTTTTCTTGAATCTGTGGTATAATGATTAGGAATATAAGTGGGAGAGAGCGTAAAAAGTGAATAAATTAGATTTGTTTTGTGAAGATGTTAGAAAAAGGCTGGGAGCGTCTGAGTGCAGATCGTTTTCCGGCAAGGTGGAGGGTATCACCGCACTCTTTGAGGCTATTCAGCTTGGCAATAAGGACTGCGTTTATCTGTCTGCGCTCGCTCCGGGTTATTTCGTTCGGGCGATTCTTGCCTGCGGCGCTGTGCCCGTCTTTTGTGACATTACCGCCGACGGCTTTGTCATTGACCATAAATCTCTTGCCGAAGCGGTCAGACAGACGGTCAATGAAGACAGACTTTATCCGCGTGCCGTGATCGCAGAGCATTTCGGCGGAATGCCGTTCTCTGTCAAGGCAGTCAAGGACGTCTGCGACCGTATGGGTCTTTTCCTCATCGAGGACTGCGGCTGCGGCTTCGGCTGTCGCTGGGACGGTCAGGAATGCGGCTCCTTCGGCGATTATTCGCTGATTTCGCTGGGCACTTCCTCCGTCTTCGGCTCCGGCGGAAGCGGCTGTCTGGTAGCGGCGAACGGCGCCAATGAACTGGCTTCCCTCATCGAGGTCTGCGACGGCTCCGGTTGGGATACCGCCGACGGGATTTATGGCAAGTCGCTTGCCGGTTTTTCCCAGACAATGCCCCGGACGCTTGCCGATGCGGAATCCGCCCTTGCGGAAATCACCGGCATAATGAAGGAATCCGACTTCTGGCTGCGTCGCGCAGGCGGCAGACAAAAGAGTTCCTGCTCCGCAACCATCGTGATCGCACAGAGCGAAGCCCACTGCGACGCCGCAGTGGCGAGCTTTGATGCCGCGGGACTCTCCGATCTGGTCAGAAAACTGCACGTTCACCGCAGGGCATGCTTCGAACACGGCTGCCGCGGGTTCAAGTCGCTCGAGAACGCCTCGGCACTCGCACCCCGAGCCTTTTCCGTCGACATATTCGGCGCACTTCATTCCGGCGGAATTCCCGACCTGATGAAGCAGCTCCGCTTCGTCGCCGAAAAAATACATGCATAGAGCGCGGCGCATTCGCAACGCTAAGAGATTAGTGTACTATTATCTAAATATATTTTGATTCGGAGGACTGAGAACTTGGAAAATAATTTTATGAATGTCAATCCTGACTCTTCCGCGGTGGTTGATTTTGACGGAAGCACCGGCTGTTCGGTTACGATTTTTGACTACAGCCATATTCCGGACGAATACAATCTGATGGCGTTCGGCAAGGAAACCGTTTCCTTCGGACGTGACGACACCAACGACATTATGATCGCGTCCGACATCGTCTCCCGTCGTCACGGACACTTCACCCTCACCGGCGGTCATTGCTATATCACCGATGACGGCAGCACCAACGGCATTTATGTCAACGGCAAGCTGATTACCCAGATCGAGCTCAAGGACGGCGATTCCATCCGCATTGACGATATGGAGCAGTCGCTATACAGCGGCATCAGCATGGTCTTTTCCGACAAGAATTCCGGCGCCGATTGGAACAGCGTCCAGCTCGCCAAGGACGTCACCACCATCGGCAGGAACAAAAACTGCGATATTGCGGTGGACGATCCCAGGATGGAGGATGAAGCCGCCGAAATCCGCATTGAAGGCGTCACCTCCTACGTCCTCTGTAATCAGGGAGAACTGCGCGACATCCTGATCAACAACGAGATCATGGAGGGCGAACGCTACAATCTCCACGATGAAGATATTTTTGTGATAGGAAACACCAAGTTCTCCTACTCCAAGGGCTGCGTCTACTACAAACAGGAAAAATCCGGTCTTTCCATTGAATTGGTCAATATTTCCAAATTCGTACATCAGGGCGTCGGCAAGGATAAGAAGATTCTCGATGACACCAGCATGCTGATTCTTCCGGGCGATTTCGTCGCCATCGTCGGCGGTTCCGGTTCCGGCAAATCCACCCTGATGAACTGCATCAACGGCTTCGACAAGCCCTCCACCGGCAAGGTGCTGGTCAATCGCCGCGATCTCTATGAAAATTACGACGAACTGAAATACAACATCGGCTACGTTCCGCAGCAGGATATTGTTCACGAAAATCTCACCCTGATCAGTATGCTGCGCTATGTCGCAAAGCTCCGGCTTCCCGACGGCACCACACGTGCCGAACGCGAAAAGCGCATTGCCGATGTCCTGCGCACCGTTGAGCTTACCAAGCACAAGAACAAGCTCATCCGCAAGCTTTCAGGCGGTCAGAAAAAGAGAGCATCCATTGCCGTCGAGCTCATGAGCGACCCGGGACTTTTCTTCCTCGATGAGCCTTCCTCCGGTCTTGACCCCGGAACCGAGCGCACCCTCATGCATACCCTCAAGCGCATGACCGACGAGGGCAAGACGGTTATCATGATCACCCACAACACCAACAACATCCACCTCTGCGACAAGCTGATCTTCCTCGGTGCCGGCGGCTATGTCGCCTTCTGCGGCAATCCTGCCGACGCACGTTCCTTCTTCGGCATTCCCAAAGATCAGGATCTCACCGACGCCTACACCAAGGTCGAGGAAGACCCCAAGGGCTGGGAGGAAAAATTCAACGCTTCGCCCTACAACAAGATTCAGACCATCGGCGAGCTGAAAACGCCTCCCATGACCGCTCAGCAGAAAAAAGAGCGCAAGAAGAAGCTCGAAAAGGAAAACCACAAGTCCTTCCTGCACCAGTTCCGCGTGCTCTCCGCCAGATATATCAACCTTATCTGGAATGACAAGATGCGCCTGCTCTTCTTCCTGCTTCAGGGTCCGCTGATTGCCTATCTCTTCTCCTTTGTCACGGTGGAGAACACCTTCAAGTCCTATTTCGACGCGCAGTCCATGCTCTTCTGTCTCTCCTGCGCCGGCATCTGGGTTGGTCTGATGAATTCCATCCAGGAAGTCTGCAAGGAACGGAACATCGTCCGGCGTGAATATATGTCGGATGTGCGGCTGAGTTCCTATATCTGTTCCAAGTTGGCTGTCCAGACGCTGCTCGCTGTCGTGCAGTGCGGTCTGATGCTCGCCGTATTCGTCTACACCATCGGCAAGCCGGACAAGGGCGTGATCTTCGGCAATTCCACCATTGAGATGATGATCACCCTCGTGCTCATTACCGTGTCATCCTCCTCGCTGGGACTGCTCGTCTCCTCTCTTGTTAAGAATACCGACCGCGCGATGGTTTTCGCTCCCATTATCCTCATTCCGCAGCTGCTTTTCTCAGGCATCCTCTTCAAGCTCGAAGGCGTCACCGAGGTGCTTTCCTGGATCTGCGTCAGCCGCTGGGGTATGCAGGCATTCAGCAACACCGCCGATCTCAACGGCGTGCTGTGGAACGGTCTGTCGCTCAAATACAAGTCCGCTGATATGCTGCAGCAGGCATATGATCTGAATAAAAATTCACTCTATGCACATTCTGCCAACAATCTGCTGCTCTCGTGGGGCGTTATGCTGATCACTATCGTCGTTTTCTGCTTTATCAGCGCCACCGTGCTTCGCAGCGTGAAAAATGACAAACGATAATATGACTTTTACTTCGGATTTCAGTTCATCCGGAAGTAACGCAGCCGATGTTATCATCAACGGCGACGTCTTTCGCATGGACGGGATGATTTACCAGGGTAACGACAGCCGGATCTTCTCCGCTCATTCATTGCAAAGCGGCGGAGATTCGGCTTTTGTCATTAAATGCCTGACCTGTCCGAAGGACGGCGACGTCTGGCGCATGGCTATGCGGGAGATCGAAGCCGGCAACCTCCTGCGCCGCTGTCCCTATGTCGTTCCGCTGCGCGGTTACAGCGTCGTCGCTGACAGGAATCAGGCGGAGTATCAGCTTTTTCTGCTCTTTGACCGCCTGCAATGCCTGGACAATATGGAGATTTCCGACACCCGCGTTGTGCTGGAAATTTGCCGCGACATCTGCCGCGCCCTTGCCTTCATGCGGAAAAAAGGGCTGATGCACGGCGACGTAAAGCCCCGCAACATCTATTCCGACGGCGAAAAATGGCTGCTCGGCGACCTCGGAAGCGTCTGTGTTGCGGGCGAAGTGCCGCAGTACGGCAGCGAGGGCTATCTCTCGCCCGAGGCTGCACGCGGGGAATCCTGCGACATCCGCGCCGATCTCTATTCGCTCGGCATCACTGTATATAAATTACTCAGTGGCGGCAGACTGCCCTTCTGCGACCTTCCCTGCGCCGAAATGAGCGACAGCGACGTGTATCTCGCCATCAGAAGAAGGCTCTCCGGAGAGGAGATTCCGCCGCTGCCCGGTGTGAACTGCCAAGTCAACAACCTGCTGCGGAAACTGTGCCGTTTCCGGCGGGAAGACAGATTCAAAAAGCCCTCTGATGCGGCGGAATTTGTTCAAAAGCTGCTGCTTGCGTCATTCTGAACAGATTATCATAAAATTTTTTTTACATTATTATCATAGAAATATCCTAAGAATGATGTATAATAATTAGGTTAAGATAATTCTGTCAGTATATGATAACGGGGTGAGCAATTGGAATACACCGAGAAGGAGAAAAAAGGCATTGACAAGGTCGAGCGCATGAACCGGCTCTTTGACAAAATTCTGCTGCCTGCGATCGGCATTCTGATTATTATGCTGCTTGTTTCCTTCACTGTCAATAAATACCGCGAGAAATTCGGTTCCGACCGTCAGTCCGCTTCCCAGACCGCCGTGCAGCAGTCCGAGCCGCAGGCGTTCGCCTTGAGAAGAAGCCTCCTGGCGGGGTATGCGCAGTACAAAGAGCAATTCGATGCCTACGGCTACAAGCCCGTCGAAGGGTATTCCTACGATCTGTCGCTCTGCAAGACGGTGGACGATGAGATGTCCATTTTCCAGTTTGCCGACGGCACACTCGGCGAGCTGACCATTATCAATTACATTCCGTCGGATAAAAAATCCCCCTACGATTCGCTCTCGCTGGCGATTTCCTCCCAAAGGCTGATCACCGTCACCGCCAAAAACGGGGAAGAGAGCCATTCCGTCACCTTCCTGTCCTATGACTTTTCCTCCTATACGTCCGACCAGGAGGAGGAATTCAACGCGCTGATGAAACTCACCGACATCGGCGAGCTTTCCGCTATCTACGAAATCTTCGAAACCGACATCTCCAACATCGCCCAAAAATGCCAAACTACAGGCAGTAGGCAGAAGGGAGATAGAATGTAGGAGAGGTAGGGGGGTGCATTCGGAGCTGCTGCATTATTCAAGGCGCGAATGCGACGCGCTCATGGGGGTTGATACCGATGGCAAAGGATAAGGATACACTGACAAAAAAGTATATTGGACGCCCCGATGTATTTGCTGACGCGTTCAACCTGCTGATCTATGATGGAAGACAGGTGATCAAGCCGGAAGAGCTGCGGGATCTGGATACAACGGCGATAGCCCTTCCCTTTGGTTTGGAAGGAGCGCAGGCGCCGGTTCAAAGAATTCGGGACGTATTGAAGCAATGGGTGATCAAACGGGACGACAAAGCAGCGTACCTGCTGCTCGGCGTGGAAAATCAATCCGATATTCACTACGCAATGCCGGCGCGGAGTATGCTGTACGACGCGCTGCAATACACGGCGCAGGTGGAAGCAACAGCAAAGGCGCATAAAAAGGCGACCGGAGAAGACCGTCCCACTTCCGGAGAATATCTTTCTGGGTTTTACAGAAGCGATCAGCTGATTCCGGTGATCACGCTGGTGATTTATTTCGGGGCAAAGCGCTGGGACGGTCCGATGTCCCTCAGAGAAATGTTCACAGTCAGGGACAACGCTATTCTGAAATTTGCTGCCGATTACCGCATCAACCTGGTTGCGCCCGAGGCGCTGACGGAACAGCAGGCGGATAAGCTTTGCAGCGATCTGAAGGAAGTCATGCTGTTTGTGAAGTATTCCGAAGACAAGGATAAGCTTCAGGCCATCGTCGAGCACGACAAGGGATTTCAGTCCATCGCCCGCGAAACCGCCGAAGTGATCAAAGCCGTGACAGGCACCGAGATCAGGATCAATGCAGGAGAGGAGAGTATCAACATGTGCAAAGCAATTCAGGACATCAGATTGGAAGGACTTATGGAAGGCCGCATGGAAGGCCGTAGGGAAGGAATTGAACAGGGCGTAGAAGAAACCGTACTCATGACGGTGAACATCCTCAGATCATTAGGGATGACAGACGAGGACATTGTTGACAAAATAGTGGAGAATTCCAGCATAAGCGAGGAAGAAGCAGAGCGCTATGTGTACGGGGCAGAATAATTCTGTCGTGTATATTCAAGGCGCGAATGCGAAATCAGACGTTATTCAGTATTCTTTTAGCGGCGCGAATGCGACGCGTTTTTAGGGAGTTGTTATTCATAAATATGAAGTTAAAAATGGCGCGGGTTCTGGCACTGGCCGTGGCGATGATGATGATTGTTACGCTTGCGGCGGAACCGGTATTCGCAGCGAAGATCAAGGGCAAGACAGGCATTGGCATGGCAGAATGGGCTTTCAAGGCGTACAATGAAGGCTGGACATATAAATGGGGCGGTTCGAGCGCCGGCAAGGTGGACTGTTCGGGTCTGATACGCTCCTACTGCAACGGAAAAGGCGGCGGCGCAAAGGCTCTGCTGGACGCTTCCTCCGTCAACGGCAGCGCAAACGATATGCCGCGCATTCACGGACTCGGTCTGTGGTGCGAGGGACACGCCGGCGTCTATGTCGGCAAGAACAAGGACGGCGTTGACATGGCGATCGACATGCGCAATTCCAAGGTGAATGTGGTGTATTCCGCCATGAAGACGCGGTACTACAGCCCGTGGATCAAGTGGTTCAAGATCAGCATGATCTCCTATCCCGATACCGGATGGTTTGAATTCCGCGGCGATACATTCTATTATAAGAACGGCGAGTTTGTTGTCGGCAAGGTGACAATTGACGGCAAGACATATGATTTCGGCAAATCGGGTGCCCTCAAAGGTGAAGTGAAAACAACTCCGACCACCACTACATCCAAGCAAAAGACCACCACTACAACCACCACCACGACAACCGCCGCTCCGACCACTACTGCGACTACCACGACAACGACCACTGCGGCTCCCACCACCACGACCACCACCACCGAGGCTCCGACGACCACCACCCGATACACGGAGCCGGAAACCACGACGACGGTGAGAACGACCACAACCACCACAACCACCACGACGACGACTACAACCAGGACGACAACGACGACCACCACCACCGAGAGAAGGACGACTTCCGCAACGACTGCTAAAAAGACCACGACCACCAAGCCGCCCGAGAAGAAGACCACCACGCAGAAGCAGACCGAGAAGAAGACCACAACCTCCACCGCTTCCGCCAAAAAGACCACGGAATTCACGAAAAAATCCACAACCAAAAAGGCAACGGAATCCACGAAAAAATCCACAACCAAAAAGACCCCCGATACCACGACAAAATCCGCTTCCCAAAAGACGACGACCACCACCACAGCCCGTTCCACCACGACGACCACCACAGAGGCTCCGACCACTACCACGACCACCGGCTACAAATCATATGAAGGAGGCATGAAGGGGGACGTCGTTGGCAGGATCCAGAAGCGGCTGTACGAATTGGGGTATTACGACCAGGACATCACGAATTATTACGGCCCCTTCACCCGCGACGCGATCAAGGCCTTCCAGAAAGCGCTCGGCGTGCTGCCCACCGGCATTGCGGACGAGGCGACACAGAAAGCCCTCTTTGCGGACGATGCACCGGTTTTTTCGGATGAGAATTCGCTGATGAATGACGACGCCTATCAGATCGACCGGACAGAGCAGGAGCAGACCGAGGAAGAGTCCAAGCAGGAAGAAGAACCGCCTGTGATCGTCGATTCCGAAGGCATTGCTTCCCTGAGTATGTCTGCCAATCCATACAGCTTTACACGCACTTACGGAGAATCCGGACCTCTGCAGACAATGGGCGTTTTCTCCTACAAATCGCCCACAGTGGTGTTTTACCGCGATGGCGAGAGCTATGAAGTCACCGAGGAAATGATGGAAACGCTGGATAACTGCGTTTTTATGTAAGATAATATAATACGAAATAATTTTAGTGAAAGGTGGTGCCGCCGATATGATGAGCGAAGGAATGTTGCGTCTGGTCATTTTAATATCGGTGGTTTCCGCCGTTTTGCTGATCGGCATGATCATATTCGGCTTCTGGATGTTTGATTTTGCGCTTGTGCGCAAGGAACAGATGGATTTTGACGCGGGCGACGACCTTCTGCCGCATATGGACGTCATCCGGTTCCGCAGCCACGAGGCGCAGAACAAGATCAAAGCCATGAAGCATGAGGAAGTGTTTATCAAATCCTACGACGGACTTCTTCTTCATGCGACGTTTGTGCAGTCGGCTTACTTCTCCCGCAAGGTGCTCATTGCCGTGCACGGCTACAACAGCTTCGGTATGTTCGATATGTCGTCAGTGGTGCCTTTCTATCGTGGAATGGGCTACAACGTCATCATTGTGGACGACCGCGCACACGGCAGGAGCGAAGGCAAATTCATCGGCTTCGGATGGCTCGACCGCCTCGATGTGATGAACTGGATCAGGTACGCCATTGACCGATTTGGCGACAACTGCGAGATTCTCCTTCACGGCGTGTCGATGGGCGCTGCGACTGTTCTCATGACCAGCGGCGAGAGCTGTCTTCCCGAACAGGTCAAGGGCGTCATTGCCGACTGTCCCTTTGCCGGAGCGTATGAGGAATTTGGCTACATCATGCGCAGCAACTACCGCGTTCCCGGCAGACCGCTGCTTTATTTCGCCAGCATGGTCTGCAAGATGCGCGCCGGTTACACCTTCGGTCAGGCTTCCACCCTGAAAGCCGTCCGGAACATCCGTATTCCTGTCCTTTTCATTCATGGCGACAACGACACCTTCGTTCCGCCCTACATGACGAAGCGCATGTTCAAAGCCTGCAAAGTCAAGCAGAAATACCTCTATATCTGCCCCGAAGCCACCCACTGCTACAGCGCATTCCAGGACATGGACACATACGTCAGCCATCTGACCGACTTCGTCTACAACATACACCACCCGGAGTAGAGCGCGTCGCATTTGCGCCGCTAAAAAAATAATGAATGGCTAATCATGGATAAAGAATAATGTCGGAGCGCGTTCGCGCTGGATAATATTGTGAATAATGAAGGAAGTTTCTTTTGGGCTTGGTTGTTTCTTTGCCCGGGGCTTCCTTTTTTCAGTGCGTTTTTCCTGCACAAATAATTCCTAAATAAATGCATTGAGGGTTTTATATTTGGCTAAAACGGCGAATTATACCTGAAAAATGCAGGATTACAAAAAAACACTTGCAAATTTTCTTCAATTGTATTATAGTAGATTACAGCGTTTTGTGTGCGGAATGTGTTTTGGCGTTTAGTATGCCCTGATTCATGCCGCATTTTGAATATTTTGAGGGAGAGTGTTTTTACTATGGCATCGTATATGGATATGAGCAAGCAGGAGCTTCTTGCGGAAAAAGAGAGATTACAGCAGGAATACGACGGCTACAAGGCGGAGCAACTCAGCCTGAATATGGCGAGAGGTATTCCCAGCAAGGCACAGTTAGAGCTTTCCATGGGTCTGCTCGATTCGGTCAACAGCTCCACCGACCTCACCGGCATCAACGGCGCGGATTACCGCAATTACGGCATTCTCGACGGCATCCCCGAGGCCAAGCAGCTTTTTGCCGATCTCTTTGACGTTACCACCGATCAGATCATCGTGGGCGGCAATTCGAGCCTCACGCTTATGTTCGACACCATTTCCTCCGCCATGGCGCACGGTCTGCTCGGCAGCACCCCCTGGGCAAGCCTTCCCGAGGTCAAGTTCCTCTGCCCGGTTCCCGGCTATGACCGTCACTTCGGCATCACCGAATACTTCGGCATCAAGATGATTCCCGTTGAGATGAACGAGGACGGTCCCGACATGGACTATATCGAAAAGGTCGTGGAAAGCGATCCCTATGTCAAGGGCGTCTGGTGCGTTCCCAAATATTCCAACCCCACCGGCATCACCTACTCCGATGAAGTGGTGCGCCGTTTTGCCAATCTCAAGCCCGCTGCGCAGGATTTCAGAATCTTCTGGGACAACGCCTACTGCATTCACCACCTTTTCAATGACGATGTGCAGCTGCTCGACATTCTCAAGGAATGCGAGAAGGCAGGCAATCCCAACATGGTCTATATGTATTTCTCCACCTCCAAAATCACCTTCCCCGGCGCAGGTCTCGCCGGAATGGCTTCCTCCAAGGAGAATATCACCGCCATCAAGAAGCGTATGACGGTGCAGTCCATCGGCCCCGACAAGATCAACCAGCTGCGTCACATGAAGTTCTTTGTCAACCTCGACGGACTGCTTGACCAGATGAAAAAGCACGCCGACATCATCCGTCCCAAGTTTGAAGCGGTGGAAAAGACACTCACCGAGCGGTTCGGCGACTGCGGCATCGCTAAATGGAGTAAGCCCAACGGCGGCTACTTTGTCAGCCTGAACGTGCTCGACGGGTGCGCCAAGAAGACTGTCAAGCTCTGTAAGGAAGCAGGCGTCACACTTACCAAAGCCGGTGCGACCTATCCCTACGGCAGCGACCCCAAGGACAGCAACATCCGCATTGCGCCCACTTCACCCACTGTGGAGGAGCTCACCGAGGCGATGAAGGTTCTTGCGTGCAGCGCGAAGCTGGCGGCAGTCAATAAGCTGTTGGAAGACTGAACGTATAGCGTAAAAAATGAGAATTAAAGCGCGCAGCGCTCTTTCTATTATCTTAGCGAACGAATGTGAGCGCTTTTAATTCTCAATTAGCAGTCTTTTCAAGATCAATTATCTTTCTCCTCATTTGTAAAATTTTTGCTGAATTTCAAAAAATTAGCACAAAATTATTGACATATCGGTTTATTGATTTTATAATATATCTCGTTACGTCCGTTATCATCGGTGTGATAACGGACTGTTTGCTTGTATGCGCGGTTCGCTTACGGGCATCGGGCAAGTA
Organism: uncultured Eubacteriales bacterium; assembly: GCA_900317765.1. Lineage (GTDB taxonomy): Bacteria > Bacillota > Clostridia > Oscillospirales > Acutalibacteraceae > RUG762. The sequence continues at coordinate 16,900 of ONID01000006.1, forward strand.
AAATAGTCAAGGAGGAAATAAAATGAAGCGTGTTGGCAAGCCGTGGTTTTTTGTGGTAGCCCTGCTGATTTTCGCTCTGGCGTTCACATCGTTCTTCGGCGTGTATGAGCAGAACGGCGACCTGCAGGACACGATTATCCGCGGCGCAAAGGATATCAGATGGGGTACCGATATTCAGGGCGGTGTTAACGTCATCTTCGGACCTGAGGAGAATATCGACGCTACCGACAACCAGATCGACAGCGCTAAGTCGATTCTTGAAATCCGTCTTGTTTCTTCGGGCGTTACCGACTACGAACTGTACGCTGACAAGGACAACGACCGGCTGCTGGTCAGCTTCCCCTGGAAGGACAACGATTCCCAGAACGTGGCAGGCACTATCAAGAGCCTCTCACAGAGTGCGGAGCTTCTCTTTATCGGCGGCGCTCCCACTTCCATCAAGATCGAATACAACGAGGACGGCACCAAGACTGTCACTAATCAGGACGGCGAGGATGTCGACATCGTGATCGAGGGTAAGGACGTCAAAAAGGCGGAGTACGGCACGGCAGGCGATAAAAATGAAATCGTCGTCAGCCTTGAACTCACCGATTCCAAAGCAGAGGGCGAGACCCAGACCGGCGCGGAGAAATTCGCAGCCGGCACTGAGAAGTATCTCAACCAGCAGATTTCCATCTGGATGGACGAGAACTGCATTTCCGCTCCCACTGTCAACAGCGTGATCGCTGACGGCAAGGCGCAGATTTCCGGCAACTTCGACGCCGCTTCCGCAAAGGACCTCGCCGACAAGATCAACGCCGGTGCGCTTCCCTTCAAGCTGGTGACCATCGACTATTCGTCGGTTGACCCGACGCTCGGTTCCGACGCTCTGACCGCTATGCTGATTGCCGGTATCATCGCATTCAGCCTGATTTGTGTCTTCATGATCGCTTATTACAGACTGCCCGGCTTTGTCGCCTGCATTTGCCTGCTCGGTCAGGTGGCGGGTACCATCGCCGCTGTCTCGGGCTATTTCGCGGCATTCGACAGCTTCACGCTGACGCTGCCCGGTATCGCAGGTATTATTCTGTCGGTCGGTATGGGCGTTGACGCCAACATCATCACCGCTGAGCGTATCCGCGAAGAACTGCGCAAGGGCAAGACCCTCGACGGCGCTATCAAGGCAGGTTCCGCCAACAGCTTCTCCGCTATTTTCGACAGCAATATTACCAACATTATAGTTTCTGTCATTCTCATGGGTGTATTCGGACCTCCCGATACGGTCTGGAGCACGCTGCTCTACCCCTTCCTCTGGATGTTCGGCCCCTCCACCACCGGCGCGATCTATTCCTTCGGTTACACCCTGCTGGTCGGCGTTGTGCTCAACTTCATCATGGGCGTTGGCGCATCCAGAATCATGATCAGATCGCTCTCCGGCTTCAAGTTCCTGCGCAGCAGAGTTCTCTATGGCGATTACACCGAGAAGAAAAAGCAGGAACTTGCTGAGGCTCATGCGGCAGCAGTCACAAAGGAGGCGTTTTAATCTATGGTTAAAAGTTATGTTGACAGAAAAGAATTCAAATTTCTTGAAAACCGTAAGAAATTCCTTCTTGTCGCTCTTTGTGTGATTTGTCTCGGCGTGCTTTTCAATGTCTTCAGAGGCGTGAAGCTGGACATCAAATTCACCGGCGGTGCTATGCTGAAATATTCCTACGCGCTGGATAAGTCGGTTTCCGCTTCCGATGTGTCCGCCAGTGACTACATGAAGCTCGACAAGACAAAGGTTGCCGCGGTCGTCAAGGAAGTTACCGAAAAGGATTCCACCATCACCATCGCACAGAGTGCAACTTCCGAGGGCGGTGTCAAGAATACCGTTACCGTCTCTATGAGCGGTAAGAATACCATCGCCGAAGACGCCGGCGAACAGGTCGCCCAGAAGCTGACCGAACAGTACCCCAAAGTGAATTTCTCACTGCTTGAATCCAACTCGGTCGATGCCACAACCGGCGGCGAATTCTTCGGCAAGTGCCTTGTCGCCGTCATTCTCGCTGCGGTGTTCATGATCATCTACGTCGCTCTGCGTTTCAAGAAGATCGGCGGTATGTCGGCGGGTGTTACGGCTATCATCGCTATCATTCACGATTGCCTGATCGTCTACTTCACCTTTGTCATCTTCGGCTTCTCCATCGACGACAACTTCATCGCCGTGCTGTTGACCATTATCGGCTACTCCATCAACTCCACCATCATCATCTACGACAGAATCCGTGAGAACCGCACGATTATGGGCGATAAGGCAAGCTATGCAGAGCTGGCCAACCGCAGTCTCAATGAGACGCTCGGCAGAACCATCAATACCAACCTCACCCTCTTGGCGGCTGTGCTGACCATTGTGATCGTCGCTTATATCTACGACATCCGTTCCATCATCACATTTGCCGTTCCCATGATGGCGGGCGTTATCGCCGGCGCTTATTCCTCCATGTTCATCTCCAATTCCCTGTGGGTCACATGGCGCGAATACCGCGACAGGCAGATGGCTCTTAAAAAGGCTGCTTCCTTCGGCAAGAAGAAAAAGAAGTAATTTTTTCGGATTGACAGTTTTATCGCGGGAGTCGTTTCGGACGCGCTTTGCGTCCCGGAACGGCTCCTGTTTTTATTTGACAGAATGCAAGCACAATTGTGTTGATTTTATTAATTATCTGATAATATTGCTGTGTATTGCTTTACTTTTTTGCTGATTTTAGGTAGAATAATCCATAGATAGATTGCCTTTTTCAGCTTTGGGCGGAGCAGGGCAATGGATCGTATTATCTATATTTTTTTTGAAAGGATGGTTCTTCATGAAAAAACTATTTGCATTCCTTCTCGCCGCAATGATGTGCGTTTCGCTGGCTGCCTGCGGAAAAGACTCCGAGGATAAGGACGAAACCGAAAGCACACCCCTCGTCGGCGGCTGGACTGAAGCCGAATCCACTGAGGTCACAGATGAGGTCAGAAACCTGCTGAATAAAGCGACGGCCCAATTGGTAGGCGGAACCTATGAACCTATCGCTTATCTGAGCAGCCAGGTTGTTGCGGGTACCAACCACCGCATTCTCTGCAAGTTCACCCCCGCCACCAAGGATCCCAAGTCCACCTATGCCATCGTGACCGTTTACGAAGATCTCGAGGGCAACGCGGAAATTACCCAGATACTCAATTCCGAGGCTGAGGTGAAGGTAACCGATCAGGTGATCGACGGCGGCTGGTTTGCTCCCGAAACTTATAAAGTTCCCAAAGAAGCCGTTGACGCGCTGGTAAAAGCCTCTGAACACGTTGTTGGCGCGTCCTATCATCCTGTTCTGCTTCTTGGCACAAAGGTTGTCGCGGGTATCAATTACTGCATGCTTTGCGAAGTTACGCCCGTCACGGAGAACGCAGAATCCCATTATGCCATCGTGATATTGAGCCAGGGAGTAGGCGGCACGACAAGCGTTCTCGAAACCTACGATTTCAACGAGGAGAATGCTGAATAAATATTCCATATGTTTTAGCAGTCTGATCGTATAACGGTTTATTATGAATTGTTAAGCCGGAAAATTCAACCGCAAGGAAGAATTTTCCGGCTTTTTCAAGTGTTTTCCGATCAATTGTTAAATATTTAATAAAAATGCGCTCTCAGCCTTTACATTTTATAGTATTTTGTGTAAAATAAATTGAGTATTTTAAGTTGCGGTTTCCCCGCAGAGAAATTTGTGAGAGAGGCATGATTTTTATGCAGGCTAAATATTCCCGCGTGCTGCTCAAGCTGAGCGGCGAAGCTCTGGCAGGCGACAAGCATTTCGGTCTGAATGACGAGGTCATCCGCAGAATCTGCACATCCGTCAAGAAGTGCGCCGATATGGGCGTGCAGATCGGCATTGTCGTCGGCGGCGGCAATTTCTGGCGCGGAAGAAGTTCCGAGGGTATGGACAGAACCCGCGCCGATCATATCGGCATGCTTGCCACCCAGATGAACGCCCTTGCGGTCGGAGATATGCTCGAACAGTTAGGCTGCGATGTCAGGGTGCAGTCTGCTATCCCGATGAATACCGTCGCCGAACCCTACATCCGCAACCGCGCAGTCCGTCACCTGGAAAAGGGCAGAATCGTTATCTTCGGCTGCGGTACAGGCAATCCCTTCTGCTCCACCGATCTTGCGGCAGCTCTTAGGGCAGCCGAGATCGAAGCCGAGGTCATCTTCAAGGCGACCATGGTGGACGGCGTTTATGACAGCGATCCCAAGAAGAATCCCGACGCGGTGAAGTTCGACACCATCACCTTTGAAGAAGTCCTGGTCAGGAATCTGCAGGTCATGGACAGCACCGCTGCCGCTATGTGCCGCGAAAACAAAATCCCGATTCAGGTCTACAACCTCGAAAATCCCGACGACATGGTCAAAGCCATGATGGGCGAACCAGTCGGCACACTCGTTACCCCTTAAACCAGGTAGTAGGTAGGAGGTAGCAGGTAGGAGGTTTGCCTGTTGCTGATGCTTTTTCACTACCCACTTCTCACTGACCACTAATCACTAATAAAGAAGGATGAATAATTATGCAAAAAAAGATCGACGATATGAAGGCAAAAATGGAAAAGACACTCGACGTTCTCGCCGGTGAATTCAAGACGCTTCGCGCAGGCAGAGCCAATCCCGCTATCATCGACAAGGTGAATGTGGATTACTACGGCGTTCCCACGCCTATCAATCAGCTTGCTGTGGTGAATGTTCCCGAAGCAAGAACGCTGACCATTCAGCCCTGGGATTCCCATACCCTCAAGGCCATTGAGAGAGCCATCAATGAAGCCGACATCGGCATCAATCCCCAGAACGACGGCAAGATTATCCGCCTCGTTTTTCCGCCGCTCACCGAGGAACGCCGCAAGGAACTCTCCAAGGAAGTTCACAAGATGGGCGAGGACAGCAAGGTCGCCGTCCGTTCCATCCGCCGCGACGCGGTTGACAAGCTCAAGGCAATGAAGAAGGCCTCCGAAATCACCGAGGATGACCTCAAGCAGGGTGAGAAGAAAATTCAGGATCTTACCGACAAATATTGCAAGCAGATCGACTCTATGGCAGCAGACAAGACAAAGGAGATCATGGAGATCTGACCTTCTGCAACGGCGGCTGTCTGCACGGCTGCCTTGACAACGGTGTGCTTCCACATAATACTGAAAGCTCCCTTTACACTTCTCTGAAAAGGGAGCTTTTTGAGTAAACCCGTACAAGATCTATTGGTTTACCTGTGGCAAGAAAAATAAAGTGTAAAAGAGAGGACAGCCGTGTTATTCAAGAAAAAACAAACCCAAGAAACAATCGACCGTTCCAAGAGAATATTGCCGGCGCATGTGGGCATCATCATGGACGGCAACGGCAGATGGGCCAAAAAGAGAGGCCTGCCGCGGCAGGCGGGGCACAAGGTCGGCGCAGCCACCTTCAAAAAGATCACCAGATACGCCAACAGCATCGGCATCAAGAGTCTGACGGTCTACGCTTTTTCCACCGAAAACTGGAAACGTCCCAAGGAAGAAATCGACGCGCTGATGGACATCTTCTACGATTATCTGATAGAAGCCCTGCGCGATTTCAGCGAGGAAAACATCCGCACCATATTCATCGGCGACGTGACCGCGTTCAGCCCCAAGCTCCAGCAGCTCATTCACGAGACCGAGGAAATCTCCTCCGACAAGACCGGAATGCGGCTCAATATTGCCATGAATTACGGCGGCAGGAACGAGATCGTCAAGGCTATGCGGGAAATTTCGCAGGAGGTCGCCGACGGCAAGCTGAAATCCGATGACATCACTCCCGATATTATTTCGGATCACATGTACACCTTCGGGCAGCCCGATCCCGATCTCATCATTCGTCCCAGCGGCGAATACCGCACTTCCAATTTCCTTCTGTGGCAGTCGGCGTATTCGGAGTACGTCTTTATGGACGAGATACTCTGGCCGGATTTCTCCACCGAGGACTTTGAGCGTGCGCTCGATGAATATGCAAGAAGAAACCGTCGTTTCGGAGGTGTGTGATCAAATGAAAACCCGAATTCTGACCGCATGCGTCTGCGTGCCAATGGCTGTCGCCGTGCTGTGGCTGGGAGTTTATTTTTCCTGGGTGTTCACCGCCACGCTGCTGGCGCTCTGCTTCATCGGCATCCATGAGGCGCTCAAAACTGCCGGCGCGGACAATGTCAAGATTATCTACGCGCCCTGTTTTGCCTATGGCGCTGTCGTGCTCCTTGCACCCTATATCACCAATCCCGTGAAGATGTACGGCACTGTCATGGCGGCTTCCATGATCTTTCTCTTTGTGATGTTCGGCATCCTGCTCAAAAAGCACTCCGAACTGCGGATTGAAAAGGTCTGCACGTCGATGATTCTCACGATGTTTGTCGCCCTTCCCTTTATGGTGCTGGAGATGATTTTCGGCGTTTCACTGAAAACTTCCGACGCGGCTTCACACGCACTGGGACTGTCGCTCACGGTCTATTGCCTGGTGGTCGCTTGGATGGCGGACATCGGCGCCTACTTCATCGGCAGAACCTTCGGCAAGCACAAGCTTGCGCCCGTTCTCAGCCCCAAAAAGACAATCGAAGGTTCGGTCGGCGGTTTTTTGATTTCCATGATTTTTTCCATCGGCGCGGCATATTTATATGCTGATGTCTTTCAATGCACACCGAAGGACATCAATTATCTCAACCTGACCCTCATCACCGCGATCTGCATCCTGATGTCGATGTTCGGAGATATTTCCTTCTCCACCGTCAAGCGTCAGTACGGCATTAAGGATTTCGGCAATCTGCTTCCCGGTCACGGTGGTGTGCTTGACAGATTCGACAGCGTTCTCTTTGTCTGTCCGACATTTTTCATGCTGAATATTGTGCTTCCCGTTTTAAAATAACGCGGAGTGAACGGGCGTGAAGCGCTCAATGCATTGCTTTATTAGGATAAATAATTATGATTGATTTGAACAATATCAAAAAAAGGCGAAATATCGCTATTCTCGGCTCTACCGGTTCCATCGGAACGCAGGCGCTCGACGTTGTGCGCGGCATGGGACTGCATGTCACGGCGCTCTGTGCCAACCGTTCCATTGATTTGCTCGAGCAGCAGGCGAGGGAATTCAAGCCCGAGGTCGTCGCTGTTATGGACGGGACCGCAGCAGCTGAACTCAAAATCAAGCTGGCGGACACTTCCGTCAAAGTGCTGCAGGGCATGGACGGCTTTATCGAAGCGGCTACCCTTGCACAAAATGACGTTGTGCTCAATTCCGTTGTCGGTATGGTGGGACTGGTTCCGACGCTTGCCGTGATTGAAGCGGGCAAGGATCTGGCGCTTGCCAACAAGGAGACGCTGGTCGCAGGCGGTCAGCTCGTGATGAACGCTGCCCGCGAAAAGGGAGTGCCGATTCTGCCGGTTGACAGCGAACATTCGGCTATCTTTCAATGCCTGCAGGGTTCGCCCGGACCACACGCCTTCCGCAGGATTATTCTGACCGCGTCCGGAGGCCCCTTCTTCGGCAAAAAGCGGGAAGAGCTGCTTGACGTGACGCCCGAACAGGCGCTGAAACATCCCAACTGGAGCATGGGCGCGAAGATTACCATTGATTCCGCTACCCTGATGAACAAGGGCTTGGAGGTCATCGAGGCGGCTTGGCTATTCAATAAGGGCGTGGACGACATCGAAGTGGTTGTGCAGCGGGAGAGCATTATTCATTCGGCTGTGGAATACTGCGACAATTCCGTGATCGCACAGTTAGGAACGCCGGATATGCGCATTCCTATTCAATATGCCATCAGCTATCCTGACCGCGTGCCGTCACCTGCGAAGCCGCTCGATCTGTTTGAGGTCGGCAAGCTGACATTCTACAGACCGGACACGGAAACCTTTGTTTGTTTAGCTGCCTGTAAGGAGGCCATGCGCAGGGGAGGTCTTGCGCCTGCCGCCGCAAACGGTGCTAATGAGAAAGCGGTTGAGCTCTTCCTGAAGAAGAAGATCGGGTTCCTCGACATTGGAAAGTATGTATGGGAAGCGATGGATCGTCAGCCGAAGGTGGAGAGTTTCACGGTGGAGGACGTTTTGGAATGTGACAAGGCGGCGCGGGAATATGTGATGAAAGCGTCGGGAAATATATAGTTGATAGGAGTGGTCAATATTTCAACAGTAAACATCATACTGACGGTGATCATAGCGGTCATACTGTTTGCGATGATCATCGGCATACACGAATTCGGGCATTTCATCACGGCGAAGAAATTCGGCGTGAAGGTCAATGAATTTGCCTTAGGAATGGGTCCCAAGCTCATTTCCAAACAGGGAAAGGAAACGCTCTATTCTCTCCGTCTTATTCCGATTGGCGGCTACTGCGCCATGGAGGGCGAGGACGAGGACAGCAGCGACGAACGCGCTCTTAACAACAAAAAATGGTGGCAGCGCGGCATTATTCTTGCCGCGGGAGCCTTTATGAATATCGTACTCGGCATCTTGTTTATGTTTGTCATCCAGGTGCAGGAGCCTTATTATGCATCCACCAAGATCGCCTATCTGGTGAGCGATTCCACCAGCGTGAATGCGGGAATTGAGCTGGGAGACGACATTTATTCCATCAACGGATACCGCACCCACTGCGCCACCGACATCAGTTTTGCCCTTTCCACCGCGAAGGAAGGCATCATCGACATCACCGTCAAGCGGGACGGGAAAAAGATAGAATTCAAGGATCTGCATATGGCCGTGGAGGACTTCAACGGCACCAAGGTGACCACCATCGACTTCAAGGTCAAGCGGGTGGATAAAACCGTCTGGACGGTGATTTCCAACACCTTCACCGAGACATATGCCTATGTGCGCATGATTTATTCCAGCATCATCATGATGGTCACGGGTCGTGTCGGATTCAATGAGGTTTCCGGTCCCGTGGGAATGGCGTCCGCCATTGGTCAGGTCGCCGAAGCCGGCTTCAAATACAGCTTTATGGACGGACTCAACAACATCATCAACTTCATGGCGCTGATCACGGTTAACCTCGGCATCTTCAATCTGCTGCCGCTTCCGGCTCTCGACGGCGGAAGACTGCTCTTCGTGATCATTGAAGGCATCCGGCGCAAGCCTATCGACCCCGAAAAGGAGGGCATCGTTCACTTTGTCGGTTTTGCCCTTCTGATTCTCCTGATGATTATTATCACCATCAAGGACGTCTGGTCGCTGTTCTGATTTCTTTTGCTTATCAAAAAGGCAATCCGGCTGTTTTTCAATCGGGTTGCCTTTTATTTTTTTCATTGATTGCCTATCAAACAAAGAGAGGAAAAAATATGCTCATTACCGACAAGCGGATTGACGGCGGAAAGGCGTTTGACTGGGGAAGAACCTCGGAGGATTACGCTAAATACCGCGATATTTACCCCGAAATCTTCTATCGGAAGATAACCGACCTCGGTCTCTGCGTCAGCGGTCAGAAGGTGCTCGACATCGGCACCGGAACGGGCGTCATTCCCCGCAATTTGTACCGTTTCGGCGCGCAGTGGACCGGCACCGACATTTCTCCCGAACAGATCGCCCAGGCGGAACGCCTTTCACAGGAGGCGGGAATGAATATTTGCTTCTTTGCCGTTCCGACCGAGGAATTGGGTTTCCCGCCGGCATCCTTCGACGTGATCACCGCCTGCCAGTGCTTCTGGTATTTCGATCACGCCAAGGTCATGCCCATGCTGCGGAAGTTCCTGCAACCCGGCGGCAGGCTGCTGATCCTATACATGGCGTGGCTGCCCTTCGAGGACGAGATCGCTTCCGCCAGCGAGGAAATTGTGCTGCGTTACAGTCCCGGCTGGACGGGAGCAGGGGAGACGGTGCATCCCATCGACATTCCGGAAGTCGCTTATGAATATTTTATCTTGGAGCATCACGAGGAATACCGTCTGGAAGTTCCCTTTACCCGCGAGAGCTGGCACGGACGCATGAAGGCCTGCCGCGGTGTGGGCGCTTCTTTATCGGGAGAACAGCTCGCGCAGTGGGAGCGCGAGCATTGGAACATGCTCACCGGGCGCGCACCGGAGCAATTTGAAATACGGCACTACGCCGCCATTGCGGTTCTGAAACGCCTGTAAGTCCTCTGCCTGAAGAGGCAACAGAGAAACAAGCGCTCAGCACTTTTTATTCACCATGAGGAGTTGATTACATGAAAAGACTTTACTGCGGAGGAAGCTTTTGTTTTGATATAACCCGTTCTGACTACAGGAAACATGCCGAGAATGACTTCCGGGTCAGGCTGCTCGGCTCCGTTGAACGTCTTCTGATCAGGCAAAGCGGAACCATGGTCGGTAATGACGTGGAATATATCGGCCCGTTTTATGTAGAAACAGAGGATGTTCCATACGGATTGAATGACGAAATAATCGTCCGCAACGAGATGGAGATGATCGAAAGCTGCACCGACGCGGTGTTCCTTCTCGACGACGGATGCTGTCCCGGAACGGTCGCTGAACTTATTCTTGCCAGCCAAAAGGGAAAGGACACGGCCGTGTTTTATATTAACAGAGGGGAAGGGGAGGAAACCGAGAGCCGGCTGCATACCCCTTGCTGGTTCCCGATCATTATGAGTCAGAAACTCAATCCGAATACAAGGCTTTTTTCGTGCAGTGACCGGGAAGACGCCATCAAAATCCTTATGGAATACGTTTCCCTTTTGTGAAGGCGAGTCCGTTGTGGGTCTTAACATATCCTTTGCATACCAGGGGAAGGATGACGTCACAACAGGCTTGTCTGCTCAAATCCGTCGTCCGGGAATTCATTCAGATAGGCGAATATCTCGTCCTGTCTGTGCATGATTCCGTGGCTGCGGCAGAACGAGCGGAAAATCTCATTGAGCCGCGGCGTGTTCGGCGACGGCAGTTCATAGGCGTTGCCGTAGAGCGAAATGTATTTTTCCTTCAGTCCCGGGAAGTGTCGGTCGAGGGCGTCGTAATAATACTCCCTGTCGCCCTCCCGCAGCGTCATTCCCATGCCGAAGCAGAGGATTCCCTTCACGCCTGCATCCGCGCAGCAGTTCAGTATGCCGAGAAGGTTTTCAGGGGTGTCGTTGATGTACGGCAGGATCGGACAGAGCCACACCACTGTCGGGATTCCTTCGGCGCGCATGGTTTTCAGCACGGCGACGCGTTCGGCTGTGGCGGAGACATTCGGCTCCACAATGCGGCAGAGGTCTTCATCGTATGTGGTCAGCGTCATCTGCACCACTGCTTTTGCCTTCTCATGTATGCTTTTCAGCAGATCAAGGTCGCGGAGTATGCGGGATGATTTGGTGAGTACCGACACCCCGAAGCCGTAACGCTCAATGATCGCAAGGCATTGCCTCGTCAGTCCTAATTTTTCTTCGATGTGCAGATAGGGGTCGCACATCGCACCGGTGCCGATCATGCACCGGTTTTTCTTTTTGCGCAGTGCCCGTTCCAGCAGCTCCGGCGCGTTGATTTTGACCTCAATGTCCTCGAATGCGTGTGTCATTCCGTAGCATTTGCTTCTCGAATCACAGTAGATGCAGCCGTGGGAACAGCCGCGGTAGATGTTCATCCCGTTTTTGGGCGACAATATGCTCTTTGCGTACACTTCATGCATAGTCTTCTCATTCCTGTCATTGATTGCTGTTATTATTATACATGTTTTTCCGCAGAAGTACATAGGTGTTACTGCTGTTTTTTTCTGCTGATTGGAAAAAATTACAAAAATAATAAAATATATTACAGATTTTAAAGAAATTAGTTGACTTTTTGAATAAGTTGTTTTATAATATCCTAAAAAGATAACATTAGTTGTAATTTATTTTATATATATTCAAAAAGATGATTTTGTAATTGCTTTATGGTCAATAATATCATAATAGTATATTAGCGGTGCGGTAAGGGGCAAACTGCATGGCTGTATAGAATATTTATTTTAGAGAGGATGTTTTTTTATGAAGTCCAGAATGAAGATTAAATTGTTTTTCGCTATGGCGATGGCAGTAGGTCTCCTCATCTGTGTCGTCGGTTTCTCTGCTTTTGCGGCTGCGCCCTATGAGAATCCGGATGACATTCCAGGATTTGCGACACACTCCCAAACCATAACAGCAGAGGACGGCACGGAGACCGAAATTTCATGGAGTGAAATCAGTTTTGAGTTCAATGTCTTTGATTATTTTGAGAAAGTGGTTGGTTCCGATTCGTATCAGGTCTGGTCAAGTTCGGAAAACGAACCAGAACTCCCGCAGAGTTACCTGACAAATGGCTATACTGTCAATATTGATGATCTTTGTTTACCTGAGTATAGTTGGCAAACGGATGATGAAGGAAATTTCATTATTTTCAGGGGCTATGGTCTCTCAGATGCTTCCGGTAATGTGATCGGTGGTGCTATCACTACATTAACTGAAGATAACCACGGTTGTACTCTTGCCCCGGTTTTCACTCCTGCCACTGACGAGGAAAGAGAGGAAATCGAAAAAGAATTAGCTGAAGCAGAGAAAGAAGAGGCAGAGCGTCAGGCGAACGGTGTTGCCGGATATGTTTTTGAATGGGATGAAGATGGAGAACATTTTACATATACGCAATACTGGCTTTTAAGTGAGATTAAGATCGTCAAAACGCCTCTGAGCGGAGACGCCCTCGCCAATGCCCTTGCCAAAGCAGGCGTTGACTCGAAAAATAAAGTGGCATATGATATTAAAATATATGCTGATTGGGATGATGATTGTCAATATCCGTTGTTTGTAAGAAGTGGCAAAAGTATCTCTGTGACTCTTCCTAAGCCCGATGTCGAGGGCGCTGAGGTTTTCGAAATCGTTCATATCAAGGACGACGGATCCATTGAAAAACTACCTGCAACGGTTGACGGAAACAACCTTAATTTCAGCATTACCAGCTGCAGTCCGTTTGTTCCCAGCGGTGGTCCTGCGCCTGACTCTGGCGATTCCACTTCGTCCGATGATACCACTACAACTGCTGTTACTACTACGACCACAGCAACCACCACGACCACAGCAGCCTCTTCCGACACCAATAAGGGCAGCACCAACAGCCCCAACACAGGTGAGGGCTCGGTTATTCCCGTAGTGGTACTCTTTATCCTTTCCGTTGTCGCGGCAGGCGGTGTGCTTGGTTTCACCGTGTTGAAGAAGAGATTTTCGGCAGAGAGCGTTGAGAAATGATTTTTTCAGCACAATCGATAACAGTTTGAATGAGAAATATTAACGTGATTGTTGTGAGTTTTTTATTTGATTTGTAATTGCCCCAAAAACCGAGGATTGTCACGCTTGCTGGCGCGAATGGTCCCCGGTTTTTTCTCTTCTCCTAAGGATATCCATTTTGTAAGCTCTGCCTATAGCTGTTCCGTCGTTGTTTTTCTTTCATTTTTTGCAGAATGATATTGAATTTCATTGACCGATAAGGTATAATTAAAAGGGGGGGGAGGGAATGGCCATGGACGCTAATAGGCCTATTGTCAAGCTGAAATTGGACGTGATATTCAAGAGGGTTTTCGGTGACGAAAACAACACCGATATTATTGCCGCGTTATTATCCGCTTTGCTCGAAATACCGCGCGAAAGCATTGAGAGAATTACTCTAAACAATGTCGAGATAACCCCGGCATATCTGGAACAGAAATTCAGTCGGTTGGATATGAAGATGGATGTTGACGGGAAAACCGTCAATGTTGAAATGCAGGTCAATTACGAGCCTGATTTCCGGGAACGCACGCTTTTCTACTGGTCCAAGCTCTACAGCGACGAGCTGAAAACCGGCGACGAATACGGTTCTCTCAAAAGAACGGTGTGCATCAATCTGATTGATTTCAATTTGTTTGATTGCGAAGATTATCATTCCCAGTTCAGTGTGATGGAGAATTCGCGCCACGAAGTGCTTACGGATAAGCTGGCTATTCACTTCTTTGAACTGAAAAAGAGCCGTAAATTCCACAAAAACAGTCCGATGGACGAATGGCTTGAATTGATTAATGCGGAAACGGAGGGAGATTTGATGGAGATTCAGAACAACACAGCCATCCCCGAGGTCAACAAGACGATATTAATCATCCGAAACCTCAGTGGAGATGAAAAGGTACGCCAGGAGGCCTACTACCGCGAAAAACGCCTCCACGACGAAGCAACCGCGCTTGGTCACGCCCGCCGTGAGGGCATTGCCGAAGGTCTTGCGAAAGGACGCGCGGAAGGACGTGCGGAAGGACGTGCCGAGGTCAGAAATCAAATGGCTGAGAGACTGCGTGCCAAAGGTATGACGGATGACGAGATCAGGGAGATATTGGGTGAATAACGGTTCCCCGTGGGAGTACATTCCATGAATGTATTTTTCACGGGGCTTTTTTGGCGATTTTTTATCCTTCTTGTATGAATGTCCTTGCCAATTTACCAAATGTGTGGTATAATTATTTTAATAGTGTAAACTCGGCTGAGTGTATGCATTTTTGCATAGAATGAAATAATGCTCTGAAAGGAAGGATTTATTATGGAGAGAAGAAAAAGCAGAAAAGTCAAGGTCGGCAATATTTACATAGGCGGAGATGCGCCGGTGACCATTCAGTCCATGCTGAACAAGCCCTCCACCGACATCGAGGGCAGCGTGGCACAGGCCAAGGCGCTGGAAGCTGCCGGGTGCGAGATTATCCGCGCCGCTGTGCCGGATATGCCTGCCGTCAGGCTCATCGCGGCGCTGAAGGAAGCCGTTTCGGTGCCCATCGTCGCGGACATTCATTTTGACTATAAGCTCGCCATAGAATCGGCTGCCGCCGGTGTGGATAAAATCCGTATCAATCCCGGCAACATCGGCGACGAAAGCCGCGTCAAGGCGGTGGTGGACGTCTGCCGTCAGAAGAATATTCCCATCCGCGTGGGCGTCAATTCCGGTTCGGTGGAGAAGTCCATTCTCGCCAAATACGGCTCTCCCACAGCTGAAGCACTCGTGGAGAGCGCTCTCTATCACGTCTCGCTGCTCGAGAAATTCGACTTTTTCGACACCGTTATTTCCATGAAATCCTCCACGGTGCAGACCATGGTGGAATCCTACCGCATTGCAGCCGAACGCTGCGATTATCCGCTGCATTTGGGCGTGACCGAAGCCGGAACCGAGCGCATGGGTCTGATCAAGTCCTCCGCCGGTCTGGGTTCGCTGCTCATGGATGGCATCGGCGACACGGTGCGCGTTTCACTTACTGCCGATCCGGTGCGTGAGGTTTATGCCGCCAAGGATATTCTGCGTGGTCTGGACATTCGCAAGGGCGGCATCCAGTTTGTCTCCTGTCCCACCTGCGGACGTACCCGCATTGACCTCATCAAGCTGGCCGAGGACGTGCAGGAGGCGCTCAAGGACGTCGACAAGGACATCAAGGTCGCCGTCATGGGCTGCGTTGTCAACGGCCCCGGTGAAGCCCGTGAAGCCGATATCGGCGTTGCCGGAGGTGTCGGCTGCGGTCTTATCTTCAAAAAGGGAGAGGTTCTCCGCAAGGTTGCCGAAGAAGACCTTCTCACCGAACTTCTCAAAGAAATTGATAAGCTCTAATATAGACGGAAGATTCTTCATGGAGCGTGCGCAGATATGGGGGCGGAATGGATGGCTGATTCGGCTTATATCAAGAAGTACAAGATACAAAGAGGTCTGCTCAAGGGGGTAGGTCTCAAGGGCAGACACAGAAGGCTGCTCAAGAGGGAATTCAAAAAGACGCTGCGCTGCTATGTCGGCCGTTCCGCGACGATGGCCGCAGGAGTCGCCGCGGCATTGATCGGACGGAAAATCAAGGCGCTTCCGAAGCGTTCGCTCACCCATAAATCCTTGCCGGAAGGAAAAAAGCCAAAATAGCGGAAGGCAGAAGGTGGTCGGTATGAAGATATTGCAATTAGTGACTGTGCATGCGCTGTCAGAAATGAAAAACATCAGGCTCTCCAGAAAGAGCAAGCGCAAGATCAGAAAGGCTGCCAACACGTCGGTGGACGCTGCGGTCAGCGTCGCTGCGGACGTGCTCAAGGGCATGCGGAAACAGAAATAACCAAGGGAGGATTATCCACATGGCAAAAAAGAAGCTCTCAACACAACAGAAAATAGAAAAATACAAAAGAAAACGGCGCATCGGCCTCACTGTCAAAATCATCATTGCGGCGATTATTGTGGCACTGATGATTCCGGCGACATATTACGGATATTATTATGTGGTGTTTTCTGTTCTCCCGGCCAGGTCCTATGACCCTGACAAAATTACCGGAGTGGGCTATTGCAGACCGCTGCATATGATTCCAAAAGATAATACGGAAAGCACATTTGTACTTGCCTATTATTATAACGGATGCTGGAATGTGGTGGACGATTCTCAGAAACTGAAGGACAACCGCGAAAACTTCATGATTTACAAGGAAGACGACAAATGGCATGAGGGAACCCACTTGCAGCTGATGCTCATCAAGGACACCTATATGTTCAATAACATTCCTCTTTGCGAAAAAATGCTGATTGACAACAGGTGCTTCAAGGACTGCACCAAAAAAATGACCATGGAAGAGTTTGAACAGTATGTCTCTGAACACGGCTATACTTCGGTGTATATCCAATGATTTGTTTATTTTTGAGAAGGAGACCCTTTAAGGAATGACGAGTAAAATAACCGACATTTTTACGGAAGCCGCGGAGCATTACAATGTCAGACAGATCAGCGACGGAGAGATTACGCGCATCCGCTTCACCGACAGGTGCAGGGCGATGATCGTGTGGGCTGAATTCTGCGAGTATATCGACCGCGAGCTTCTCTTCAAAGCCGAGCACGACATCCGTGAGAGCTACGGATTCAGCTCGGTGATGATCAGACCAAAGTTCCCGGAGAAATGCTTCAACAAGTCGGTGCTGAACGATATGGTGATGGAGCTGAAGCGACGCATTTCCACCGTCAACGGCTCATTTGTCAATTGCAGATGGACCTGGGACAGCGCAAACGGCGTGGTGGAGTGTGAGCTTGCCCACAATGCCCTTGCACTGCTGGCAGAGAAGCATTTCAATGAGGAATTTGTCAACCTGGTACACGACGAATTCGGAAAAAACGTTGAATTAAAGCTGTGCTTCGACGAGAGCGCAGCGCGTACCTTACCGATTCCCGCTCCGGCACCCGAACCGATCAAGCCTGCGCCGTCGCCTCAGCCGGCAGGAGATCCGCCGCCGTGGGAAGCTTCACCGCCTCCCATGCCCGACCGTCCGGAATTTACCGGAGAGGTCCGCGCCAGGAAGGTCAAAGTGCAGGAGGGCCCTGCCAGCCTCACTTTTGAGGGAATTCCGGAAAAATATCACGATCCTGAAATCATCTACGGCAAGCCCAAGGGCATTCCTGCCGTGCCGATGATCGATCTCAACCCGAATTACAAAAAGGTGACGGTCTACGGCGAGATATTCAGCTTTTCCACCAAAGACACAAAAGCCGGAGACAAGCAGATCGTCTCCTTTGCCCTTACCGACAAGACTTCCTCCGTTCAGATCAAGATGATCGTCAAAAACGAGGACAAGGATTTTCTGAGCCTGCTGGGAGACGGCAAGATAGCAGCCGTTCAGGGGGAATACAAATTCGACGACTTCGACCATGAATTCGCCGTTCGCCCCCAGTGCATCGCCTCATTGAAGGAAACCAGGCGCACCGACTGTTCCGAGGTCAAGCGCGTCGAACTGCACATGCACACTAACATGTCCGCCATGGACGCGATGACTCCCACCAAGAAGCTGGTGCAGCGCGCCGCGGATTGGGGAATGACAGCCATTGCCATCACCGACCACGGTGTCGCACAGGCGTTCCCCGACGCGATGAATGCCGCCAAAGCCTGCAAGAAGGATGGCAAACCCATCAAGATTCTCTACGGCATCGAGGCGTATTACATTGACGATATGGTGGACATTGTCAAGGGAGAGGATTCCAGACCTATAGACGGAGAATTCATCGTTTTTGACTTAGAGACCACCGGACTGAGTGCTTCCACCGAGAGGATCACCGAGATCGGTGCTGTGCGCTACAAAGGCGGCGAGATTTTAGATAAATTCAATACCTTCGTCAATCCCCATATGTCCATCCCGGAGAAGATCGTGGAGCTGACCGGCATCACGGACGAGATGGTGAAGGACGCTCCCGACGAGAATGAGGCTGTCAGGGCGTTCCTCGAATACTGCGGGGAGCATCCGATATTCATTGCGCACAACGCCAATTTCGACATCGGCTTTATGAAGGCGGCCTGCGAGCGCTGCTCGATTGACTTCGATCCGGTGTACATCGACACCGTTCCGCTGGCGCGTGCGCTTCATCCGACACTCAAAAACCACAAGCTCGACACGGTGGGCGAATATCTCGAAATTCCCCCCTTTGAGCACCACAGGGCATGCGACGACGCGCTGGCTCTGGCGCAGATCGTACAGAAGGAATTCGAGCTTCTGACAAAGGAGTACCAGGTGTGCAGTGTGAAGGACATTAACACCAAGGCAAAATCCACCGATACGACCAAGCTCCGTCCCAACCACATGATCATCATCGCGCAGAACCTTGTGGGTCTGAAGAACCTCTACAAACTGATTTCCGCCTCCAATCTGAAATACTTCCACCGCAAGCCGAGAATTCCCCGCAGCGAGATCATCAAGCGCCGGGAAGGGCTGATCATCGGCAGCGCATGCGAACAGGGCGAGCTTTACCAGGCGATCCTGCTGGGGCGCAGCGAAGCCGACGTGGAAAAAATCGCTGCCTTTTACGATTATCTCGAAGTCCAGCCGCTTGGCAACAACGAATTCATGCTGCGCGACGGCAAGGTGAAGGACAGACAGGGACTCATCGATATCAACAAAAAGATCATAGACCTCGGCGACAGGCTGGGCAAGCCGGTTGTCGCCACCTGCGACGTGCATTTCATGGATCCCGAGGACTCGGAGTTCCGCAAGGTGCTGATGGTGCAGCAGGGCTTCACCGATGCGGACAAACAGGCGCCGCTTTACCTGCGCACGACGGAGGAAATGCTCGCCGAATTCGACTATCTGCCGCCCGAGAAGGCTTATGAGATTGTCGTCGCCAACACCAACAAAATCGCCGATATGGTGGAGGAAATCAAGCCGATTCCCGACGGCGTTTTCCCGCCTTCCATCGACGGCGCGGAGCAGCAGCTCCGCGACATTTCCACCGCAAAGGCGCATGAAATCTACGGTGATCCGCTGCCGGAGTACGTACAGGCACGACTCGACAAGGAGCTGAATTCCATCATCGGCAACGGCTTCGCTGTCATGTATATGACGGCGCAGAAGCTCATCGCCTATTCCGAGGAAAACGGCTACCTGGTCGGCTCCCGAGGTTCCGTCGGTTCCTCCTTTGTCGCCACCATGTCGGGCATCTCGGAGGTCAATCCCCTTGCGCCGCATTATGTCTGTCCCAACTGCAAGTGGAGCCAGTTTTTCGAAAAGAGCCTTGAATACGGCTCCGGTTTCGACCTGCCGCCCAAGAAATGCCCCCAGTGCGGCACCGAGCTTAACCGTGACGGACACGAGATTCCCTTTGAAACCTTCCTCGGCTTCAACGGCGACAAGCAGCCGGATATCGACCTGAATTTCTCCGGCGAGGTGCAGTCCAAGGTGCACAAGTACACCGAAGAGCTTTTCGGCAAGGACAACGTCTTTAAAGCCGGTACCATTTCCACCGTCGCCGAAAAAACCGCCTACGGCTATGTCAAGGGGTACGAGGAGAAGATGGGACTGCATCTGCCCTCCGCCGAGGTGGAACGCCTCAAAAAAGGCTGTATGGGCGTCAAATCCACCACCGGTCAGCATCCCGGCGGCATGGTCGTCGTGCCGCGTGACAAGGAGATCGAGGACTTCTGTCCCGTACAGCATCCCGCCGACAAGAAGGATTCCGACACCATCACCACCCACTTCGACTTCCATTCCATCCACGACACCATCCTCAAGCTTGACGAGCTCGGACACGATGTGCCGACCATCTACAAGTACCTCGAGGAATACACCAATGTGCCGATTTCAGGCATTACCATGAGCGACCCGCAGGTCATGAGTCTCTTTACTTCCACCGAAGCGCTGGGCATTACCGAGGAACAGTGCATGAGCAAGACCGGCACCTTCTCGCTGCCTGAGGTGGGAACCAACTTCGTCCGCCAGATGCTGATTGACACGCAGCCAAAGACCTTTTCCGACTTGCTGCAGATTGCCGGACTGTCCCACGGTACCGACGTTTACCTCGGCAACGCGCAGGAACTGATTGCCAACGGCATCTGCTCCATTTCGGAGGTTATCGGAACACGTGACAGCATTATGACCTACCTCATCGCCAAGGGCGTTCCGAATCAGATGTCCTTCAAGATCATGGAGATCGTGCGTAAAGGCAACGCCAAGAAGCTGCTCACGGATGAACATGTCCAGACCATGAGAGACAACGGCGTTCCGGACTGGTACATTGATTCCTGCTTCAAGATCAAATACATGTTCCCTAAGGCGCATGCCGCTGCCTATATGATCGCTACCCTTCGTCTCGGCTGGTACAAGGTGCATACGCCGGAAGAGTATTACGCGGCATACTTCACCGTGCGCGCCGACGAATTCGACGCGGAGCTGGCTACCTCCGACATGCGCAACATCAAGGCGGTCATCAAGGAACTCGACGCCAAGGGCAGAGGCGCCACCGCCAAGGAGCAGAACAAGCTGGCCACGTTGCAGATTCTCAACGAAGCGCGTGAACGCGGCGTTGTGTTCCTGCCGGTCGATCTCTACAGGAGCGACTCCCGCAAATTCCTCATGGAGGGCAAGCAGATCAGGCTGCCTTTTACCACATTGAAAGGACTGGGTGAAGCTGCTGCCGTCAGCCTGGTGGAATCCCGCGCCAACGGAAACAAATTCATGTCCAAGAGCGACGTGCAGATGCGTTCCGGCATTTCAAAGGGCGTGATGGAAATTCTGGAGAACGCCGGTGTTCTTGACGGCATGGCAGAGAGCAATCAGGTGAGTTTATTTGACTTCTGAGGAATGTTTTTGTTCCATCCGTCAAAGTTTTATCGGAATGTGATGAATCACTTGATTTTTACATGCTACTATGTTATCATGTTAGCATGCTAAAGTAACATAAGCAATTAAACCTGTAAGGAAGGCAAGAGAATGAGAAAAAACTACAAGATTACCCCCGAGGGAACAGGCGACCTGCTTTTTTCGGAATGCGTTGAACGCCGCGCAGTCGAATCCAAGATCTGCAAGATGTTTGCACGCGGCGGCTACAACGAAGTGCGCACGCCTTTTTTGGAATTTTATGACGTGTTCAACCTCGGGGACAGCTTCCTGCCGATGGACAGCATGTACAAGCTCAGCGACAACAAAGGAAGGCTGATGGTGCTGCGTCCCGACAATACCCTTCCCATCGCCCGCATGACCGCCACCAAGCTGAGCAATGCCCAGCTTCCCATCAGGGTGTATTATTCCCAGACCAGCTTTGCCATCGGGCAGAGTCTCAGGGGCGAAAGCGACCAGAACAAGCAGACCGGCATCGAGCTGATCGGCGCCGGCGGTATTAAAGCCGACCTGGAAGTGATCGTGATGGCGATTAATTCCCTGCGTTCCAACCTCGACGACTTCCGCTTTGAGATAGGCCATTCCGGCATCTTCAAGGCGCTTGCCGACAACCTCAATGTCGATGAGGAGACAAAAGAGGAACTGCGGGATTACATCGAATCCAAGAATTACGGCGCTCTCTCGGAAGCGCTCGAACAGATGCCGGACAGCAGTTCGGTGCGCGCGCTCCGTCAGCTGCCGAGAATGTTCGGCGGCGCGGAGGTGCTGCGGCAGGCGTATGAAGTGTTTGAAGGCTGCGGCGTGACGGAGTACCTCGATTACCTGGGCGACATCTTCGGAAGGCTCTCCCAGCTCGGACTGGGCGACAAGCTGATTTTCGACTTCGGCATCGTTCACCGCAAGGACTATTACACCGGCGTTGTCTTTACCGCCTATGCCCACGGTTCGGGAAACAAGGTGCTTTCCGGCGGTCGGTATGACAATCTGCTCAGGAAGTTCGGATTTCCCACACCCGCCTGCGGCTTTGCCGTGGACATCGACGCGCTGACAAAGGCATGTTCCCATATGCGCTGCGTCACCGCGAAGATACCGCAGATTCTTGTCCATTCCGACGAGGGATTTGAGATCAAGGCGCTGCAATACGCCTCCAAGTTGGCGGGAGAGAAGCACATCTACGAGTATTCGGTGTGCGATACCCTCGACGAGGCGTTGGAATACGCCCGCGCCAAGGGTATTTCCCGCGTCGATCACATCGGCGAGGACATCGAGATCATTCAATTATAGATGAATGAATGGAGGCTTTTGTTTGAAACCATTGAGAATTGCACTCACGAAGGGCAGACTGGAGAAGGACACCGTCGCCCTCTTTGAAAAAATCGGTTACGACTGCTCGGCAGTCAGGGAGAAGGGAAGAAAGCTCATTCTGCCTGTCGGGGACAGCATCGAGGTGGTGCTTGCCAAGGCACCCGACGTGATCACCTACGTTGAGAACGGCGTTTGTGACCTCGGTGTTGTGGGAAAGGACACCATCATCGAAAACGGTTCCTGCTTCTATGAGATACTTGACCTCGGCTTCGGGCGGTGCAAATTTGCCGTCGCCGGCAAGAAGGGCGTGGACTGCCTTTCGGGATTCAGCACCAAGACCATCGCCACCAAATATCCCAACGTGACCCGCCGGTATTTCGAATCAAAGGGAATGGACGTGCGCGTCATCAAGATCGAAGGCTCTGTGGAGCTGGCTCCGCTGCTCGGGCTTTCCGATGCGATCGTGGATATTGTGGAAACAGGCTCAACCCTGAAGGAAAACGGTCTGGAGGTCAAAGAGGACGTTTGCCCCATTTCGGCGCGTCTGATATGCAATACGGCGAGTCTGAAGCTGCGCAAGGCGGAAATCGAGGCGCTGGCGCAGCAGATGGAAAACGCCATTTCGGAGGGATGACCTGTGATTAAGAAAATAGTTCCGGATATGCTGGATGAACTCACCGCGCTGTTTGTCGAGACCTTCAACGCGCCGCCGTGGAACGATATGTGGACCACCGAGACAGCCAGACTCAGGCTGCGCGACATCATGCGAATGCCGAATTTCTGCGGCGCTGTCGAACTCCGCGACGACAGAATTGTGGGATTGATCATGGGTCACGGAGAGCATTCTTACGACGGCATGCATTTTCAGATATTGGAACTGTGTGTGGCAAACGACATGAAGGGTCACGGAATCGGCGGTAATATGCTGCGTGATTTCATTGATTATCTCGACCGCAAGGGCGTTGTCTCGGTATACCTGCTCACTATGCGCGGCGCAGCCAGTGAGGATTTCTACGCGGCGCAGGGATTTGATACAGTCAGAGATATGTGCATTATGAGCAGGCATAAGGAAGGCTGAGAATTCAGCTGTCAGCCCGCGTTCTGACCAACCATTGCTTATTCAAATCACAAGGGGGTAAAATATAATGAAAAAGATGACGATGATTAAAAAGGCGGCATTGCTGCTTTCAGCTGTGATGCTGTTTCCGATGTTCGCTGTGGGATGTGAATCGGCCCAGGAGATCATCAAAAAGCGTGAACGTGCCGACGAGGTGACCAAGCTTGCCGAAGAATACATGCAGGAAAAGTACAACCGCGGCTTCAAGGTCAACAAATGCGAGGAGGCTGAAGGCGAGGAGTACAAAGGGGACTACCTGATTTCCTTCAACGGCGGTATTCATGCGTTTTACGACTCCGATGAGGAGCTCTTCTACGATGACCGTCAGTCGTCTTCTATCAACGAGCTGATTATGCGGGACATATGGAAACCCATGTTTGATCAATTCAGAATTCCCTATGATAATTTCAGCGACCAGACACAGACCTTCAATATGGTCTATTGCCTGAAACGGGGCGGTAAGGAAACAAAATACAGCATGTACCACGAATACTACGACAGCACCCCCCAGTATTTTGCGGTACACAGTCAGTTATTCGTCAATACCGATAACATCATTGTGATTTCGGATAAACAGAATGAATGTATGAATCTGTTTAACACCATCAAGCCCACCATAGATACCTTTTTCAAAGGACAGAAAAAAGGCGCTATGCATATTTATTCCGTGACGGAGGAGTATCATTCCAGACGGGATTTTGACCCGGCGCAGGTTGACGAGACCACCCAGGGATGCGTCGCCCATATCTTCTTCGGCGAGAAGAAGTATTGCGCCTACACCGGATTTTCCAAGGTGACGGAGGGCCTTTACGGAAGCGTCTGCCATATGAGCGGTACCGTTTTGAATGACGGAGAGATCATGCTCACGCCGGTTGACGATTTTGAGGCGCTGAAGAAAAGCATTGTCGAAAATATGGACAGCAAGGAGATCGGTCTGTTAGACAAATACACTGCCAAAAAGCGTGACATTGACTTTGGCGACGCGATTTATAAGGTCGAGATCACGTCAAGAATCAATCAGACCTATTGGGATAAGGTCACGGTGGCCTTTATGATGAAGGACAGCGACGCCCCGATAGAGAAATATTCCGAAATCAACGAGAAGGAGCGCAGTTTCTTTGCCTACAATATGAACGGCACGGAATACAACGCAACCTGCCTCTGTTCCCCCAACAGCCGTTCCGTCATGTTTGACTACAAGATGGGAGACGAGGTTTACTTCTGGTTCGGAAGTCAGAAATAACGGAGGTTTTTCAAGATGAAATTAGCGGAAGCGTTGCAGGAAAGAGCGGACATCAATATCAAATTGAAGCAGCTCGAACGGCGCATGCAGAACAATGCGCTCGTGCAGGAAGGCGAAGCCCCTTCCGAAGACCCCGAAGCCCTTCGCCGTGAGCTGGACGGCTGTATCGAACGGCTTATGTGGCTTGCGGGCAGGATCAATCTCACCAATTGCCGTACAGTGGTGGACGGACGTACTCTCACCGAACTGATTGCAGAAAAGGATGCGCTGACGCTGAAGCTGTCGGCTTACCGCAATCTCGTGAATACCGCTGGAGAAAGAGTTTACCGTGCAAGAGGTTCCGAGATTCGCATCGTCTCCGCTGTTCCGGTAGCGGAAGTGCAGAAGCAGGTTGACCGCATGGCCAAGCAGCTGCGGATTCTTGACAACAGGCTGCAAGAGACCAACTGGACAACGGAGCTTTTGGAGGACTAATTCAGATAATAATTCAGCGGTAGCGCCACACAGGGCGAATGTCTCGCGGCAGCTGCGTCAAGCTGCAACTCACATTCCGAAAGGAATATGGTTGTCTCAGGGCGGATGTTTTGTTTTTTGACAGCGTAAGCCCCCATCGAGTACAGACGTATTGTTATTGCTCACATTTTATTACCAAGACATTGACTGTGCCGCGCGAGGGTGGGCAAGGGGAAGAGCGCAGCTTTGCAAAGCTGCTAAGAGAATAGATAATAGATATTTGTTTTTGAAGGAGAAAAAATATGATTAAAATAGTGAAGGCGGACGGTGTCGCCGAGAGGGAGTTTTTAGCGAAGCTCCGGGAGAGAAGCGGCGAGACCGACAGGAAGGTGACGGAGATCGTCTCCGGCATTCTAGCCGACATCAAGGCAAAAGGAGACGAGGCGGTCAAGGCTTACACCGCTAAATTCGACTGCGCCAGTCCCGAGTATTTTGAGGTGCCGAGGGAAGTCATCGACGGCGCGGAAAAGGAATGCGACGAAAAACTGGTAGCTGCTATGAAACGTGCAGCCGAAAATATAAAAAATTTCCATGAGCGGCAGGTACAGCAGAGCTGGCTGATCGCCAAGGAAAACGGTGTGATCTTAGGACAGAGAATACGCGGCCTGCACAGAGTCGGCGTCTATGTTCCCGGCGGAACGGCTGCGCTCTTTTCTTCGGTGCTGATGAATGTCATTCCCGCCAAGATTGCAGGCGTGAAGGAAATCATTATGGCAACGCCTCCCGGCAAAGACGGAAGAGCGAACCGCGAAATTCTCGCAGCGGCGGCGATTGCAGGCGTGGACAGGGTGTTCCTCTGCGGCGGCGCACAGGCGATCGGCGCTCTTGCCTACGGTACGGCTTCCATACCCAAGGTTGACAAGATCGTCGGCCCCGGCAATATTTTTGTCGCCACGGCAAAGAAGCTGGTTTACGGCGCCGTCGATATCGACATGATCGCCGGTCCAAGCGAGATACTCATTGTAGCCGACGAAAAGGCCAATCCCAAGTTCCTCGCCGCCGACCTCATGAGTCAGGCGGAGCACGACAAACTCGCTTCCGCGATTCTTGTCACCACCAGCGCAGCGCTTGCCGAAGAAACCGACAAAGAGCTTGCCCGTCAGTGCGCGCTGCTGTCCCGCAGCGAGATCATTGAGGAATCCATCGCCAACTACGGCGGCATCATCGTCTGCAACTCGCTCGACGATGCGGTGGACATGGCCAACGAGCTGGCGCCGGAACACCTCGAAGTCTGCGTGGAAAACCCGATGGAATACATAGGCAGACTCGACAACGCCGGTTCCGTGTTCCTCGGCAATTACGCCCCCGAACCGCTGGGCGATTACTTCGCCGGACCCAATCACGTGCTTCCCACCAGCGGCACAGCGAGATTCTTCTCCCCGCTGTCTGTGGATACATTCATCAAGAAATCCAGCTTCATCTACTACAACGAACCTGCCCTGCGCGAGGTCAAGGATGATGTGGTGATCATGGCGGAGAATGAAAGCCTTACCGCGCACGCCAATGCGATTAAGGTAAGATTTGAATAAAAAAGGGAAAAAAGCATAGCGCAGCGCATAATTAGCGAGCGTTTTTTCCCCAGGCGAGCGTGGGGTCCAGGGCAATGTCATCAACTTAAGAAGAAACCTGCGCCGGGGGCGCTCCTACCGGCACTTCG
>ONID01000189.1 GCA_900317765.1 uncultured Eubacteriales bacterium
GACGCATGACCCTTGCCAGAGGACACACACTTGTCTGATAAATATCCGATACACGCAGTCTGCCCGGATCCAATTTATTGCCTGCTCCCATGGCACTGAATCTGACTTTGCCCCGCGAAGACAATACACGATAAGCACTGCCATAATGGCGGAAGGCAAAAAAATTCCCAGTTGATGCAGCCAATCGGGCATATTTCTGTTATTCTTTTCCTCATCGTCATACTGTTAAAAATCTGCCGGCTGTTCATCAGGAATGCGGTGGCTGCAATGGTCAGGAGGGAAGCCTCTGACGACAAAAGCGTGGTCAGCACAAACTGAAACGCACCGGTATAAACTGTCATGCTCACCAATAATGAATCAACCCACGGGTATCCATCGGCATTCATCATCATGCCGTATGCCATGCTGACAAAAAAGTAGCTGCACATGATGGGAAGAGCTTTTTGAACAGCAGTTCCAAAACACGTTTTGACATTATTATTTTTGAATGGCTGAATCATCAGTATCCCCCTGTTCTCTATTATTATCAAGATATATGAAAGCAATTAATATGCTGTGCGGTTCTCATTTAAAAGCATACTAAATTGATAGACAACATAGGAATTATAGCACAGTATTCCGCCCTTGTCAAATAACCTCCCATTGTAGAACAGGGTTCAAGATAATAATCAATCACGCAAGTGCTTTGAGAAAGTTAAT
The DNA here is from genome assembly GCA_900317765.1 of uncultured Eubacteriales bacterium. Taxonomy (GTDB): domain Bacteria; phylum Bacillota; class Clostridia; order Oscillospirales; family Acutalibacteraceae; genus RUG762. The sequence goes on from ONID01000189.1 coordinate 700, forward strand.
GCCGTTTACAAATATCTCAATATTGTACCTCTTTCAAGTGTGTACTCCCCTTGATTTTGATTTGTCCAATACATGATAAACATATTCAGATATAGATTTTAGCTATAACCGAAAAAACATCGCGCAAGTCGGGAGATGACCAGCACGATGTTTTTTATCAATATTTCTTTGATGGAATCATTCAGCGGTTGCCGTAAATCGGAGCAATGCTTCGCCGGAGAATCCCGTTCATGTGGGCTATTGCAGTACCGTAGTTGGTAATAGGAATGCCGGCTGTGACTGCCGCCTTCATGCGGTTGCGCATTTCATTGTCGTTGAGCATACATCCGCCGCAGTGAATGACCAGATCGTAAGCAGAGAGGTCGTCCGGAAAACCGTGACCCGATGTAAAACCGATGTCCAGATTCTTCCCTGTATATTTCCTGAGCCAGGCGGGAAGTTTGACGGTGCCGATGTCCTCGCACTGCCGATGATGCGTACAGCCCTCGCTGACAAGAATCTTCGCGCCGTCGTGCAGAAAATCAATGGCAGCCGCGCCGTTGACGGCTGTATCCAGAAAGCCCTTGTACCGCGCCATCAGGATGGAGAAGGAAGTCAGCGGAATGCTTTCGGGCACCAATCCCATCACCTTGGCAAATGCCTGTGAATCCGTTATCACCATCGCAGGCGGTTCTTTCAGGCTTTGCAGGCAGACAGGCATGGTTTCCACCTGTGTCACCAATGCCATAGCTTTTGCGTCAAGCAGATCGCGTATCGCCTGCTGCTGCGGCAGTATCAGTCTGCCCTTGGGAGCGGAGGCGTCAATGGGTGTGACAAGCACCACCGTATCGCCTTCCTTAACAAAGTCCGCCACAAAACGCACTTCCTTTGTACGCCCCTTGCAGGAAGCAGCCAGCGCGTTTTTGAGTGCCTCAATGCCTGTTTGACATTTCGCGCTGACATACAGCTCTTCGGAAGTATTCGGAGGTACGTCCGACAGCAGATCGGATTTGTTGTGGACGATCAGACAGGGAATTTCCCGCTTCCGTATCACGGACAGAAGCTCCTGTTCGGCGGTGGAAAGGGCGGTATGATCGGTGACAAGCACCGCGATGTCGCAGACCGCCAGCACTTCTCTTGTCCTTCGCACGCGCATTTCTCCTAAGGTGCCTTCGTCGTCATACCCGGGCGTGTCGATGATGGTGACAGGCCCAAGCGGCAGCAGTTCCATGCTCTTTTTCACCGGATCGGTAGTGGTGCCCTTGACGTCGCTGACGAGGGAAACCTCCTGATTCGTGATGCGGTTAACAAGACTGCTCTTTCCGGCATTTCTCATTCCGAAAAATCCGATATGCACCCGCTCGGCGGTTGGTGTATCGTTCAGACTCATTTTTATGGTTCACCTCATTTTGGTCAAGATTCATCAGAATCGGAAGTCCCGATCGCCCGCTTCGATTTTTACCAGACGCTCACGGACAATCTGCTGCACCTTTTCTTTGGGGATATTCCCGATTTCACGCTCGATCATTGCCTCGCCAATGGCACGGGTGTCCTCCGAGGCGTAATCCAGAAGAAATTCCGTGAGCGTCATCAGGGCGTTGGGATGGCAGCAATTCTGAATCTGTCCCGATTTGCACAGGGACATGAACCGGTCGCCGGTGCGTCCTTCCCGATAACAGGCGGTACAGAAGGAGGGAATGTAGCCCGAACGCATGAGCCAGTTGACCACCTCGTCCAGCGTGCGGTTGTCCGAAACATCGAACTGCTCTGTCAAAGGCATTGGGGTCAATATCGTCCGCCCGTTTGACTCTCGGCACGCTGATGGTGTGAGGTCCTACGCCGTGAACCGCTTCCAGATGCTCGGCATGCATGAGCAGTCCCGCGAATTCATACTGATAATTGTCCAGTCCGAACAGAACGCCGATGCCCGCTTCCTTCAATTTGCGGTAATTCTCCACGGTGGTGGCGGCAATATTGACATTCACACGGCGGATCGCGCCGTTCTTGTGCTTGATTCCCCCCCGCGGATGCCGCAGTAAAGGCAGTTGTTCTAACAGTAGTTGGTAAACTCAATCAGACCGCGGATATAGATTTTGTTGCCGTAATAGGTCTGACGGGCTGCCCTTGCGAGATTAGCGGCGTATTCTCTCATTTCGTCCCGGTGCCGGAGCAGCGTCAGGTATTCGTCATGCGAAAGCACATGCTCCTGTGACAGTTTGTCCAAAAGATTCTCATACATTGCTGAATGCCGCCTTGGATGACACGCCGTCCAGCCTTCCTATTTTTCCGCAAAGGCTGTTGATCGCGTCCTGCTCTGCGTCTAAGATGACCGTAATGCAGTTGATGTTCTTTTTGGCGTACGGCAGACCCATTCTGCCGATAATGCAGTCGCGGTATTCCGAAAGAATACGGTTGAGCGCCTCCACGCTCTCGGATTTTTCTACGATGATGCCGATAACGGCCACTCGTGTTTCTTTTGCTTCCATCATAAAACCTCCATAAAAAATGTCAGACACAAAAAAAGACCGCGCCAAAAAGCGCAGTCAAAAACACCGACAAAACAGTCGGATGCTTTGTGATAATGCTGCACTTTAGGTCAGAAACGATTCTTTCCCTCAGGACAAAGAAATCATAGCATATTTTCAGCTGTTTGTCAATAGAAATCACAATATTCTTTCATATGGAAAACAAAATGGATACAGAAATAAACAGTGATTCCCTTGAAAGAACCCGCCTAATAGAGTATAAGACAAATATGTTTTATAGATATTTGTATCTGAAAGGAACCGCAGGTAATTCAAATCGGAACAGGGTGAAACTACATGAATATTGCTGTTTGAAAGAACCAATAAAGGCATATACATTATCCCAGAAGAAAGCCTAATGGTATTACTAAGGCAGACAGAGAAGCCCGTAAGTCTGACGATCTCATGAAACGTAACTTCAGGGCAGCAAAGCCGTTGGAGAAAGGTGTAACGGATATTACAGAGATTCCGGCAAAGGACGGAAAACTCTATGTATCAGCACTCTTCGACTGCTTTGACGCGGCTGTTCTGGGTCTTTCTATGGCAGACAACATGAGAGCCGAACTATGTGTCCAGACGCTCAACAACGCCTGTTTTTCATATCCCGGCTTACGCTGAGCCATCGTCCATTCCGACAGAGGAAGTCAATATACAAGTGAAAAATATCGTTTGGCTGTCAACAAATGCGGGGGTAAGCAGAGCATGAACAGCGCCGGCGGTCGGTGTCACGATAATGCACGCTGCGAAAACATATCGTAGTGAAACGTTCCCAGTTGATTCTGCTGTTATTCAGAAAACGATAGACGGTGTTTTTAGAGTAGTCCTCTTTGAACCGTTTAGTTGTGATCTGCATATACATCGATCGGTCGGAAAACATCAGGCAAACCAGATAGCGGAATATCTGAACGATTGCAACGCCTTTTTCCTTACCTGCTCCGCACTTGCGAAGCAAATCACCGATCTTGTATGACGAAAAAAACTTTGAAATTCTGCTCTCACACTCTTGATTGTTTTCGTTTCCCTGTGGTATAATTGACATGGCATAGTCCTCCTGTGGTTATTTGTTATTTGGTCATTTCAATTATACCATATTTGGAGGCACTATGCTATTTTTTTATTCTGTTTTTGCCTTATTTTAGGGGCTTTACACCACTTTTCCATGTGGGAAGTTTGAGTAGAAATTCCCAAATCTGTCACGGTCATTGAGGGTTATGCCTTCGCAAATTGCTCCGCTCTTACCCGTGTGGACATTCCCGATACCGTTCATACGATTCAGAGACACGCTTTTGAAGGAAGCCCTGATCTTACTATCTACGGTGTAAAGGGTTCTACGGCGGAAAAATACGCAAGGGAAAACAAAATATCTTTCAAAGAACTGTAATGACCGGATCAATCATTTTTGTATTTTTCCTGTACTGCAACCACGGGCTTTTAATACTTGAAAAAAACGATCCCGGTTAATATGGACCTTTGGTGTCTCTCTGTTTGCCATCTACTTCTTCTCCTTCGTGGACAAATGAATCAAAAATGACCGCACTCGGTATAGGTAAAAAATATTGACTCGCGGGGGTAACCAAAATCAGTGATGCTATCCAAGTAAAGGGGCATATTCGCAATCTCCCTCCTTCGCAGATTCCATCTCACCTGCAAAGAACAATTGCTGAAACAATGGGTATATCTCTCGGTGATCACCAGACCTATGTCCGAAATTATATGAAAAAAACTTCTTTAGTCCGGAGGAATCTAAATGAAATGTCCACAATGTGGTAAGCGAATGAAGGGCGACTGGCCCGATAAGTCTCGATGGTTCAACTGCAGCACTTGTGGCGACCGTTTTCTGCTTGAAGATGACGGCGAACTAGTGAACGCGCTTTTCCGCAGAAGCAAGAACGCTCGAACCTGTGAGAACTGCGGGCGGAAGATGTTCGGTGGAATGTATACTGCTCCTTGGGAAAACGGAAACAATCCAGATGGGTATGTAAAATGCCCG